>JAUMYC010000011.1 GCA_030528845.1 Eubacteriales bacterium | reverse complement strand
GACGGAGGGATCGACAGCCCCGTCTTCGCTCAGGCTTTCTTTCGCCCCGGCAGCTCGCCCGCCAGAGTCGCCCCAAGCACGAGCAGCGCCCCGACGATCTGCGGCGCGCCCATCGGTTCGCGCAGCACGAACGCCGACAGCAGCACCGCCAGCGCCGGGTCGATATAGCTCAGCAGCGCGGCTGTCTGCGCAGAGAGCGCGCCCAGCGCCCCGAAATACAGCGCATAGGCCGCGCCCGTGTGCAAAATGCCGACCACAGGCAGCAACGCGAGCGAACGCGCATCGAGCCGCAGCCCGGCCAGCTCGCCCGTCGCCAGCACATACGGCAGCATGACCGCCGCCGCCGCCAGCAGCTGCATCAGCGTGCGCGGCAGCGGTTCGATGCCCCGGATCTTGCGGTTGCACAGCATCACGCCCGCATACAGCGCCGCCGCGCCCAGCGCAAGCGCCGTTCCCTGCATGCTCGCCGCGTTCTCTCCGCCAAACGCGCCGGAGGCCAGCGCCGCCCCTGCCAGCGCCGCGCCCGCGCACAGCGCCCTTCTGCCGCCGAGCCGCTCGCCAAAGAGCAGCGGCGCGAGGGCCAGCACGAGCACAGGGCCCATCTGATAGCACAGCGTCGCCACGGCCACGGAGGTGTGGTTATACGCCTCAAACAGCAGTATCCAGTTTCCGCCCAAACACGCGCCGGACAGGCACAGCCAGCCCATATTCCCACGCACCGCGCGCATGTCCGGCTTCTTTTTGGCAAAGGCGACCGGCGCCAGCAGCATCGCCGAGCCGATCAGCGCGCGAACCAAGGCCAGCGCGCCGCTGGGCATGTCGATCCAGCGGCGAAAGAGGCCGATCGTGCCGAAGATCGCCATCGCCGCAGCAGCGGCGATCTTTGCCTGCATTTCCCTTTTCATTCCCCCTGCGCCTCCCGGATCGATTTCTCCAGCCGCGCCGCGAGCGCCGCGCGATCCACCGACGAAAGCTCCGTCGTGTCGAGCTCCAGCAGCGGCCCGCCCGCGTCGAACGAGCACATGCCCCGGCTTTGCACGCCGCGCGCAAAATCCGCAAGGCTCAGGGGCGTGACGGGCGCAGCGGAATCCTTCGGCGGATAGCTATCGTTGCGCACATGCCCGAGATGCCGCTGCGGGCTCCTTTCGCGCGCGAGGAAACGCCTGTGCAGCTCCTCCATGTCTGCCCGCAGGCGCAGCGTGATCGGCACGCAGCCATATCGCCCGAGCAGCGCCATAAGCTCCCCGCGTCCCTCGTTTTCAAAATTGTTTTCCATTATAAACGGCAGCCCGCGCTCCATCTGGCTTGCTGCAAAGCGCAGAAGCAGCCGCAGCGCCGCCCGCCCGAGTCGTACCTTTTCCTCACGCGAGGAAAAGCCCAGTTCGTCAAAAAGAATCTCCTTAAGCTCATCCTTCCCGATCACCGGCAACCCCATCTGCTCGCCCAGCGCCCGGGCGAGAGTGCTCTTGCCGGAAGCGGGCGGCCCGCATACAATCACGCAATACACCGCCGCATCCCCTCCCTTTCCTTGCGCCTACCTTACCACGCCGCAGCGCGCCTGTCAATTTGCACGCGCCGCGCGCCGCCCGGAGGATTTGTTAAAAATATCCGCATAAATTTTACATTGCTTCTTACGGTAGCTTGTATATCCCTACAGGTTTCCTATATAATTCAGCCATACGGAAGGTTTCCCGGCCCGCGAAAGAAGCCCTTTCGCGGCAAGACGAATACAGAAAATGCACACAGAAAGGAGGCGCGCGACCCTTCGGCAACCCCAAAAACCGCCTACAGCACACGACCAAACCGACGAATGTATCTGTGAAGGAGGATTGACCCATGAAAAAACTGCTTGCGCTGATCCTTTCTCTGATGCTCGTACTCGGCGCCATGCCCGCCATGGCCGCCGGCAGTCTGATCGAAGATGTATGGCTTGAATGCGAAGTCGTGGCAAAGGGCCACAAGATGAAAGCATTCCATCTCACCGTGACCGACCCGGCAGTGTTTGAAACGCTGACCAAGGCCGATTTCAAGATCGTCGGTAAATCCGGCCAGTGGGGCACCGACGCTCTGCACACCTTCACCGCCGACGTCGGCTCCGTCGCCGTAGACGGCAACAACGTCACCCTGAAGGTCATCAATTTCAACGAAAAATACTTCTATGTAGACAATTACACCGTGCTCTGCACGGACGCCCGCCTCACCTTTACGCGCGAGGATCTTTCCAAGGAAGTCACCCCCGTCGTGGAAGACTTTGAGGAGTTCCGCGTATCGGAAGGCGCTCCTGTAGACTACAATCTCTTCACCCCTGCGGATACCACCGTGGCGCAGCCGCTGGTGCTCGCGCTGCATGGCGCCGGCGACTATCTCAACCTAGTGCAGAACCGCGTGGTCACCGGCTGGGCCGAGCCCTATAACCAGAGCGTGCGTCCCTGCTATGTCATGGGCCCGCTCTTCCAGAACCCGGACACCCAGGAATGGCTCGACAGCAGCGACGTCATCGCCAAGTCCGTTGCAGTCATTCAGGGCATGATCGACGAGGGCAAGGTAGACCCGAACCGCATCTATGTGACCGGCAAGTCCATGGGCGGCGGCAACACCGTGCGCGCCATGCTCGAGCATCCGGACTTCTTCGCAGCCGGCATGCCCATGTGCCCGGCCTTCAGCACCGACGGCGTGGACATCAGCCCGCTCAAGGATCAGAAGATCTGGATCATGCACAGCGACGGCGACACCACCGTCAAGCCCGAACGCGTGCAGGCCCTCTACGAGGCCATCGTCGCGCTGGGCGGCGAGAACATCGCACTGCGCATGTTCACCGCCAAGGAAATGAACGTGCTGGGCTACGACGAATACCATGCGGTCGACATGCAGGTATACGCCGACGAGACCTACCTCAACTGGCTCTATTCGCAGGTCAAGGAATAACGCTATACAAACAACCGAAACACGGCCAAAAAACGGGAGCCTGTGCGGCAAGCGCCGCACAGGCTCTTTTTCTTCCGAGCGCCGACGCTCAGAGCGCATGCTTTTCCAAAAATTCTTCCGGCGTGCGGATGCCTTCCTCCAGCACCGCCCTGTAGATCTCTCCGCTGTGGTAATGCCGGTCCGCCCGCTTCTCCATGCCATACAGCTTCTGTGCGATCAGCGCGCGTTTGATCTCCATGATCGCTTCCTTCAGCTCGGGCTCCCGCTCTGTCCGCCGCAGGATCGCACCGCAGTATTCCGCGGCGCTTTCGATCTGAGCGCGGCTGCGCACCCAGAGATCCACGTTCCAGCGCTCGCCGGTCCGCATCGTCTCACAGCCCAGAAACAACTCGCCTCCCCTGCAGATGCCGTCAAAGCGGCACGGCTGCAGCGCCCCGAGCACGTCGCCGACCAGTGCGAACCAGTTCCTGCGCAGCTGCGGGCTGTCCTCGATATACAGATCCAGATCGTTCCAGCACATCATGTCCATGGAATAGCTGCCCGTGACGCAGGCTGTTCCGTATGCGTTCAGGAGCTCCATCAAGCCGCTCTGCGCAAGCAGCGCATCCGCCTGTTCCCGTATCATTTCGCCGTCTTCCTTTCCGCGTACATGCGCACGCTGAAGCTGTGCCGCTCGTCGTTCATATCATACAGCTCCGGCGCATACCGGGCGAGATAGCGCTTCTGCCATTCCAGATACAGATCGCGCCAGCGGAAGATCTGCCGGTTTTCCGCCTTGCCCACCAGCGCGGCAAGCTCCGCCGGAGAGGGCAGCGCCGCATAAAACCGCTCGTCCATCTCCTCCAGCTCCGCGAGGACCGCCTGCGCGTCCATGCGTTCATATCGTTCGATGTTCTCCGGCGTACAAACGAGCGTCACGTTGCGCGCCTGTGCCTGCGGAAAATCCCCGCTGCGGATCCAGTCCGCCTCCGTGCGATGCTCAAGCGCAGAAAAATGCGCCTTCGCCTGCGGGCAGAGCGCGTCGAATTCCTCCTGCGTCAGCCGCTGCCCGGTCAGCTCGATCCCCCGCCCCTTGGCGTGCGAAAGAAACACGTATTTTTCCCGCACGCCCAGCGCGTTCAGCTGCTCGAACAGCGCGGGCATCTGTTCCATATTGCTTTTGGTCAGCGCGATGCTGGCCTGCGCATCGATCTCCGCCGCCTGCGCCGCGCGGATCAGCCGCAGCAGATACGCAAAATCGCCCTTCCGAGCGGCGAACGCATCGTGGCTCTCCTGCGTGCCGTAAAAGGTGCAGTCGATCGTGCGCACGCCCGCCGAGCCCACCCTGCGCATCCATTCCTCCGCCTCGCGCTCGCCGCGCAGGGCCATGCCGTTGCACTGCAGAAAGGGCGTGCCCGTGAAGCGAACATATCGCTCGATCTCGGGCAGATCCATGCAATAGCCCGCGTAAAAGATGACCCGCAGCTCCGGCCGCGCCGCGGCGCACTCCGCAAAGAGCCTGCGCGCCAGCGCCTCCGCACGCGCATGCTCCACGCCCGTCGCGCGAAATTCCGAGTCCAGCAGGCAATGCGCGCACCGGCAGCAGCACGCCCGGCAATAATTCGCAACGGAAAACGAGGTCGTCCGTATCGTTTGCTCCCGCATATCCCTTCCCCTCCTGTCCAATCGCGGTTTCTCCATCATACCACATCCGCGCGCAAAAAACAGGGGCTTTCCGAAGAAAGCCCCTGTTTTTTCGATCGTTTGCGGTCTGTCATTCGGCCTGAGCGATCTGCTCCACCGCGTCGAAGAGCTGCGCCTTGAGCACGAGCGTGCAACCGGAGAGATCCGCGCCCTGCGCGTCAAATTCGACCACGCCGCTGAGCGAGCCCTCGTCGAGCAGCACATCAGCCTGTTCCGCCGCAAAGACGACCTCGCCCTCGCGGACCGCCTGCACGACGAGCGGCAGGGAAACGGGCTGCGCGGCGCTCGCGCCGAAGGAGGAGGCGGGCGTCACGTTCCTGCAGGCGAGGATCGCCTCATCCGCCTCGTATTCCGCGCGGATGATCCCGCCGTCCAGCGCGACCTCGGCGCGGATCAGCTCCGCCGCAGAGGCGTCCGCCTGATACATATCCGCGCGCACAAAGCCCAGACACTCATCGAAGAAGGGCACATAGAAGCCACTGTCGTGGCCGCCGTTGTCGATGAGGAAGAAATGATCAACGCCCAGCGCATCCAGCTGCCGGTGCAGCTCGATGGCCGGCACGCCGAAGCCGTAGGAATCCTGATTGCCGCAGATAAAGGCCATGGAGAAGTAGTCCATAAACTCCTTGGATTCTGCCGCCGCGATGGCGTTGGGGCTGCTTTCGCCGCCATAGCTGAACGCGCCGTAGAAGCTCACCGCGCCGGAGAACACGTCCGGATTGCGCAGCGCCACGGCATACGCGCCCTGACCGCCCATGGAACAGCCCGCCGTGAGTCGATATCTCGCGTCGCGGATCGTGCGATATTCGCTGTCGATCAGCGGCACGAGCTCTTCCGTCACCATGCGCTCCCAATCGCCCGTCCACCAGGAGTTGCCGTCGCTGTTGGGGATGACCACGATCATCTCGTCAAAGAGACCCGCAGCCGCGCCCTCGTCCAGCAGCCTGTCCACCTCGTCGGTGCGGTAGGAGGTATGGTCGCTGTTGAACTGGTGCAGCAGGTAGAGCGTGGGATAGCGCCGCTCGCTCTCTTCATAGCCCTCCGGCAGATACAGCAGATACTGATTTTCGACGGCCTCGCCCTTGTCCAGCGCCTTGCCGGCATATTCGGAGAGGAACGTCAGCTCGGTCAGCCCGTCGCCGCCGCCGCTCTGCGCCATGGCCGCTTCGCTGTAAAGGCCGATGGGCCCGGAATACCAGCCGCCCGCGCCGTAGGGCGTGTCGTTCCACGCGCGCACGACCACCGTGTTCTCGCCCCCGCGCACCAGAAGCGCCGGGTCGATCGCAAAGGCGCTGTATTCCGCCCAGGTGGTCTCGCCGTTGGGCCGGCCGTCCTCGGTCATGCCCGTGGAGCCGATCTTCACGCCGTTGAGGTAGGCCTCGCAGCGGTCGTCCACATAACCAACAGAGAGGACCGGCTCTTCGCTGTCAAATTCCTCCGGCACAAAGAAGCTCTTCGCATAATAGCCGTTGCCGGTGATCATATAGTTGAAGAAATCCGCGCCGCCAAAGCCGGTGTTGACCGTCGTGTCGTCGATATTGCCGTAGCCCTTTTCCCAATTGCCAAGGCCCGGCTGCACCACCGACCACGTCTCGTATTCCTCGGCCGTCAGCGCCGCCGCGTCGAGGGACTCCTGCGCGCCGACATAGCGGAAGTACCAGTCGCCCGCCAGCTCGATCTTCTGCACGTCGCCGTCGATGAGCACGTCGCTCAGGCGGATGAGGCTGGCCGAGGCCAGCTGCACTTCTCCGCCGAGGAGATTCGCGCACAGCACGACGTTGGAGGATTCACCGTTCACGATGTTCTCCACTTCCGCCTCGCCGGAGAATTCCTCCGTGCCGGAGAAGCTGCCCGCAGGCGTCTGCGAGAGCACCGCGCCCGTCTCCGGGTCGATCACTTTCAGCACCAGCTCCGCCGCAAAGCCTTCGCCGAAGACCTGCGCCTGCTCGGAGAGCTGCGCGCTGAACTGCACGCGCACGCTCGGCTCCTCCGCCTTCACGGTGGAATTTTCCAGCGTGAGCGCGCCCGTCGCCAGCGAGCCCGTCATGCGCGCGGTGAGCCTGTCAGCCAGCCTGCGCGCCGATTCCTGCATAAATTCTTCCGCGAACGCGCCCGGGCGCACGGTGAATTCATGATCCGCCGCGGAGAGCTTATAGCCGATGCACAGCGCGCCGATGTCGTTCGTGCCGCCCTCGGCGTTCGTCCATTCGTCGTCCACAGGCGCGTCGATATAGCTGTACAGCCCGGCCATGCCCTTTTCGCCGGCCTTCTGCACCTGCGCATACACGTTTTCATCGCCCGAGAAATCGCCGCGGATGCTGGCCGTCAGGCCGAAAGTCTCCGGGGCCTGCAGCGCCAGCGACCACGCCAGAGCGCCGCCCCTGCCCGTGCCCAGCAGCACGCGGTGCGCCGCGTCCGCCACAGTGCGATACTGCGCGTCGATATGCGCGGCAAACGCCGCCATCTCCTCGCCGAGGTCACCCTCGCCGCGCAGCGCGGGCTCCACGATGATCATCTCCACGCCGCGCTCATCCAGCGCCGCGCGCAGAGCTTCCGCAAGGCCGCTCGTATCCTCCGGGCCCATCTCCTGCGGCAGCACATACGCCACCGGGTAGTTCAGCCCGCTCTGTTCGTAATCCTCCGGCAGGATCACATGATAGGCAAACTCGACCTGCTCCTGCGCAAGGACAGGCAGCGCCGCGAGCGCGCAAAGGACCGCCAGTATGATCGCCAGCTTCTTTTTCATTTCGCATCCTCCCGTCTTCGTTCTCATAAGGGGAATTCCGACGTCTCCATCATACCATTCTTTTAAGATTTCGTAAACACCCCTCGCAAAAGAAAAAGCCCCCGCCCGCTTTTTTGCAGCGGACAGGGGCCGAAAAAGATCAGCTGAGCATGAAGCGATACTGCGCCTCGCACAGGCCGCGATAATGCCCGCCGGGCAGCTTGATGAGCTCCTCGTGGGTGCCGGCCTCGGTGATCTTGCCGTCGGAGACGACCATGATGCAGTCGGCGTTGCGGATGGTGGAGAGGCGGTGCGCGATGACGAAGGAGGTGCGGTCCTTGAGCAGCACGGCCAACGCCTTCTGGATGAGCATCTCCGTCTGCGTGTCGATGGAGGAGGTGGCTTCGTCCAGAATGAGGATCTTCGGGTCGTTGAGCAAAGCGCGGGCAAAGGAGATGAGCTGCCTCTGGCCCACGGACAGGGACGAGCCGCGCTCGTTGACCTCGGTCCTGTAGCCCTTTTCCATGTTGATGATGAAATCATGCGCGGAGACGGCCTTGGCCGCGGCGATGACCTCTTCGTCGGTGGCGTCGAGGCGGCCGTAGCGGATGTTGTCCATGATGGTGCCGGAGAAGATGAAGCTGTCCTGCATCATCACGCCCATCTGCTTGCGCATGGAGAGCAGCTCCACGTCGCGCAGGTCGTGCCCGTCGATCTTGACGGAGCCCTTGGTGACGTCGTAGAAGCGGGAGATGAGGTTGACCACGGTGGACTTGCCCGCGCCGGTCGGGCCGACGAGCGCGATGGTCTGGCCGGGCTTGACATGGAAGGAGACGTCGTTGAGGACCATCTTCTCGTTGTCATAGGTGAAGAAGACGTTCTCAAAATCCACCGCGCCCTTGATGGGCGGGATGGGCTTGGCGCCGGGCTTATCCTGAATGTCGGAGGGCGTATCCATGATCTCGAAAATACGCTCCATGGAGGCCGAGGCGGTGAGCAGGTTGTTGTAGAAGTTGGAGAGGTTGTTGAGCGGCTCCCAGAAGCGGCCCAGATACCACAGGATGAGCAGCAGGTCGGCCAGCAGCAGGCCGCCGTCGCCCATGAAGCGCACGCCGAAGAAATAGACCAGGCATGTGCCGATGGTGCCGGTGATGTCCATCATGGGCCAGAAGGCGTTGTTGAGGTAGATGGCGCGCATCCAGGATTTGCGGATGTCGTCGTTGACGTTGGAGAAGGTCTCGGCGTTTTCCGTTTCGCGGGCAAAGGCCTCTGTCACGCGCATGCCGGCGAGGGATTCGTGCAGATAGCCGTTCATGTTGCTTCGCTTCATGCGCACGACCTGCCACCTCTTGCGCATCAGGCGCTTGACGCGGAAGAGCAGGAAGAGCAGCAGCGGGATGATGCTCATGCCGATGAGCGTCAGCTTCCAGTTTACCACCAGCATAATGACAAGCAGCAGGATGACCGTGAAGCACTGCACCAGCACGTTGACGATGCCGTTGGTGAACAGGTCGTTGAGCTCGTTTACGTCGTTGATGACGCGCACGAGGATCTTGCCGGCGGAGCGGGTGTCAAAGAAGGAGAAGGACAGGGTCTGGATGTGGTCGAAGAGGTCCTGACGCAGCGTGGCCAGCGCACGGCGGCCGGCGGCGTCCATCCAGCGCACGCGCTGGCGGGTGCACAGAGCGCCGATGGCGCCCAGCGCGATCATGCCGAGGACCATCAGCGGGATGGAATCGAGGGTGTCGGCCTGCAGAAAGCCGATGGCGCGGCTCTGCAGGAAGGGCTGGCCTACGGAGCATACCGTCGCCACGACCATCAGACAGATGGAGGCGATCATGTATTTTTTATAGACCATCATGTATCTCATCAGGCGAACAAACTGCGATTTATTAAACGGCTTTTCGATGGCTTCGTCGTCGATCTGCCTAAGCATTCTTGCCATGAGTGTTCACTCTCCTCTCGTTGTTGAGGGGTCTTTCCTTTGTGCTCAGAGCGCGGGAGCCATGGTGTCGGCAAAGGAGGCCGTCTGGTCCTGCACCATGCGCCAGTACACGCCCTGCCTGGCCAGCAGCTCCTTGTGCGTGCCGCGCTCGACGATCTCGCCCTTGTCCAGAACGAGGATGCAGTCGGCATTTTTGACCGAGGAGATGCGGTGCGCGATGATGAAGGTGGTGCGGCCGTGGAGCACCTCGCCCAGCTGCTGCTGGATCTCGTATTCGGTCTCCATATCGACGGCGCTGGTGGAGTCGTCCATGACGAGGATGGCCGGGTCGGTCAGCACGGCGCGGGCAATGGCCACGCGCTGCTTCTGGCCGCCGGAGAGGCCCATGCCGCGTTCGCCCACGATCGTTTCATATTTGGCGGGCATATGCTCGATGAACTCTTCCGCCTGCGCAACGCGCGCCGCGCGAACGACCTGCTCGTGGCTGGCGTCCGGACGGCCGAAGCGGATGTTGTCCTCGAGGGTGTCGGAGAAGAGGAAGGTCTCCTGCGGCACATAGCCGATCTCCCGGCGCAGGGCGTGCAGCTTGTGCTCGCGCACGTCCACCCCGTCGACGAGGATGGCGCCGCTGCCCTTTTTCACATCATAGAAGCGGCCCATGAGGTTCACAAGGGTGGATTTGCCCGAGCCGGTCGCGCCCATGACGGCGATGGTCTGGCCGGGCTTGGCCTCAAAGGAAACGTCCTTGAGCACGGTCACCCCGCCGTAGGAGAAGGTGACGTGGTCGAACACGACGTGGCCCTTGAATTCGGGAGACTTTGCGTTTTCGGGCTCCTTGATGGACGCGCCCAGATCAATATAATAGAAGAGTTTTTCTGCAGAGGTGGTGGCGTTGGTCACCTGGTTGATGATGTTGGAGAGCATGTTCATCGGGCTGGAGATCATCCAGATATAGCCCGTGACGCCGACGAAGGTGCCCACGTCCATCATATCCAGCGAGGCGAGCACGGCCGCGCCGATGAGGGCGACCGGGGTGCACATGCCGGAGAGCAGCTCCATCAGCGGCACATAGCGGCTCCAGACCCACGTCGCCTCCAGGTTTTTGTTGAGGACTTCTTTGTTGTCCACATCAAAGCGTTCGGATTCGTAATCCTCGCGCGCAAAGGCCTTGACTACGCGCACGCCGGCGAGGTTTTCCTGCGCGCGGGTGTTGAGCACGGCGTTCTGCTCGCGGATGGCACGGAAGACCGGGCGCACCCTCTTGCGGAACTGCCAGGCGATCAGCGCGCTCAGCGGCGCGAAGATGAGCATGAGCACGGTCATCTGCCAGCACATGACGGACATGAAGATGAGCGCGCCGATGAAGTTGAAGAGGTTGTCGTAGGCGGTGATCACGCCGCCCGCGATGAGGTTGCGCACGCCCTCGAGGTCGCCGGTCATACGGCTCATGATCTCGCCGACGCGGTTTTTGTCATAAAATTCGTAGGGCATTTCCTGCAGGTGTTTGTACAGGCCCACGCGCATGTCGTAGGCCACGTCCTGCGAGACCTTTTCAAAGGTGACGGAGCGGACATAAGTACACAGCGCGCGGATGATGACCAGCGCGAGGATCCCGGCGCAGAGTTTTCCGAGAAGCTCGATGTGGCCGTCGGTGATGACGTCGTTTACAACAGATTTGGTCAGGAAAGGCAGGATCATTCTCGTTGCGATAACTACCGTCTGCAGCAGCAGGCCCGCGAAGATCACGCGTTTGTATCTTGCGCAAAGGCCCGCGATCCTCTTGAGTATATCCATCGTATACCTCCGCGTGCCCTATGATTTTTTGGCGCCCGGCACGCACCCCTATTATACTACCAGTTCACCTCAGTGGCGCAACATCTGTGCAGAGTTCACGACAGCTTAACATTCGCCCCCGCCGGTCAGAATGAAATTTTGCCCCTGCCCGTGTTGCATATTTCCTGCATATGATTTATAATAGGGAAGTCTTTTAGCAAGACCACTATTTTCAGGAGGATGAAACCATGAAAAAGCTCTTTGCCATCATGCTGGCCCTTGTGCTGTGCATGTCCTTCGGCGCGATGGCGCAGGCCGAAGAAGCCCCCTTCTATCGCATCATCACCTCTGCCGACTACCCGCCCTTCGAGTTCACCAACTCCGACGGCACCATCGACGGCTTTGATATCGCCGTCATCCGCGCGATCATGACCTCCGCCGGTCTGGTCGAGGGCGAAAACTTCTCCGTCTCCCATATCGACTTTGACTTCCTTCTGGCCGAGCTCGAGAGCGGCAACGCCGACATCGTCATCGCCGCGATGACCATCGACCCCGAGCGCGCCGAGTCCGTCCTCTTCTCCGATCCTTACTTCGACGCCTGCCAGGCCATCACCGTCGCGGAAGGCAGCGAGATCACCTGCCTGGCTGACCTGACCGGCAAGAAGATCGGCGTGCAGCAGGGCACCACCGGCGATCTGGTCGCCTCTGAGATCGAAGGCGCCACCATCGAGCGCTACACCAAGGCCATCGAAGCGATGATGGACCTGCAGAGGGGCGTTCTTGACGCCGTCGTGACCGACATCGCTCCCTCCCGCGTGCTGGCCGGCCAGCTCGGCGGCCTCGTCGTCATTGAAGACGAAGCCTTCGAAGCGGAACAGTATGGCATCGTCATGCGCCTGGGCTCCGAAGAAGAAATGGCCACCATCAACGCCGGCATCGCCGCGCTGAAGGAATCCGGCCTGTTCGACGAGCTGTATGCTACCTACTTCATGACCGAGACCGAAGAAGAAGCCGCTGCCGAATAACCCGCGCAGCCGCTGCATCCGCATACGCAAAAACCGCCGGGGCCCTTCGCGGCCTCCGGCGGCTTCTGATGCACAGGGGGCGCGCAGCAGCGCCCGCAGCCGTGGGGGCCTCCCCCCTCTCCCGCTTACCGGCCGTCCGTCGGCCGCAAGAATCGTATACTGCGACAACACGCTTCCGGCCTTCTTGCCGTTTGATGAGGAAGGAAGCGGAAGCGAAAGGATTTCGTTTGATGAAGAAAAGACAACTGAGCGCCAAGCTCCTCACCGCGCTTCTTGCGCTGATGCTCGTCATCAACGTCTGCATGCCCGCCGCCCATGCGCTGGCCGGCAAGACGATCAATACCGATACACTCAACGAAAAGGTGGGCGATTCCATCCGCGAAAAGGCCGACGCCGCCCGCCTTTCGCGCACCTATGAGCAGAAAACTCTGCTCGTGGTGGGCTTTTCCGCGCAGGAATCGGCCTATCTGACCTCGACCGAGGCCCCCGAAGGCCTCGACGAGCTGATCATCCGCTCCGTGCTCGATTCCATGGGCTACCGCAGCGAGGAATGGCTCGCACAGCAGGGCGTCTCTCTGGAAGAGGCGGAGGAATACCTCGCCGAAAGCGGGCAGAAGGGTTATGCACTGCGCCTTGTGGAGGGCTCTCTGGCCGAAGCCCTTGAGACCGGCGAAGTCGACCTCGCCGCGGGCGAGCTGGCCGGGCTGGAAGGCGCCGCGCTGAAGACCCGCGCCTATTTCACCGGCCGCGCTCTGCAGACCCTCGAGGGCGAAAAGCTCGACCTCTCCGGCAAGGAATACGTCGTCGCCGCGCGCGACGGCGCGCAGACGCTGATCGAGCTGCTCGACAACGCCATCGCCGGCCAGTATTCCGGCGGCGCCTTCTCCGTGCTGGAGGAGCGCTATTTCACCACCACGCCCATCTCGTCCATCCTCGCCGTGCTCAAGCAGAAGATCTCCGGCGTCGTCTTTGAATTCGAGCGCAACCTCCTGCGCGAAGACCGCTGGAAGATGCTGCTGGAGGGCCTGACGACCACGCTGAAGATCTCCGGCGTCAGCTGCGTGTGCGGCGTGCTGCTCGGCTCTGTGATCGCGCTGATGCGCCTTTCCAAGAACAGGCTCCTGCGCGGCATCTCCACGCTCTACGTCAACATCGTGCGCGGCACGCCCGTGGTCGTACAGCTGATGATCATCTATTACATCGTCCTGACTTCGCCCAGCAAGCTCGTCGCCGCCATGGTCACCTTCTCGGTCAACTCCGCCGCCTATGTCTCCGAAATGGTGCGCGGCGGCATCCTGGCCGTGGACAAGGGCCAGACGGAAGCGGGCCGCTCTCTGGGCCTCGGCGCGGCGAGCACCATGATGCTCATCGTGCTGCCCCAGACGATCAAGATCATCATCCCCTCTCTGTTCAACGAATTCATCACCTTGCTCAAGGAGACCTCCGTCGTCGGCTTCATCGGCCTGATGGACCTTTCCAAGGCCGGCGACTTCATCCGCAGCCGCACCTACAGCGCCTTCTTCCCGCTGATCGCCGTTGCGGTGATCTACCTCGTGCTCGTGACCATTCTGACAAAGATCTTTGGCGTTATCGAAGGGAGGCTGCGCAAGAGTGATATCCGTTAAAGGCCTGAAAAAATCCTTCGGAGATCTGCACGTGCTCTGCGGCGTGGATCAGGAGATCAAGCGGGGCGAAAAGGTCGTTATCATCGGCCCGTCCGGCTCCGGCAAGTCCACCTTCCTTCGCTGCCTGAACCTGCTGGAAGTGCCCACCGGCGGCAGCATCGTCTTCGACGGCGAGGAGATCACCTCGCCCCAGTGCAACGTCAACCGCGTGCGCAGGCGCATGGGCATGGTCTTTCAGCAGTTCAACCTCTTCCCCCATCGCACCGTCATCGACAACATCTGCCTTGCGCCGCTGCATCTGAAGATCTGGCATAAAAAAGACGCCCGCGAAAAGGCGATGGCGCTGCTGGGCAGGGTCGGCCTGCAGGACAAGGCCGACAACTATCCCGGCCAGCTCTCCGGCGGCCAGAAGCAGCGCATCGCGATCGTGCGCGCGCTGGCGATGAACCCGGAGGTCATGCTCTTTGACGAGCCCACCTCCGCGCTCGACCCGGAAATGGTCGGCGAAGTGCTCGACGTCATGAAGGAGCTCGCCCACGAAGGCATGACCATGGTCGTCGTTACGCATGAGATGGGCTTCGCCCGCGAGGTCGGCGACCGCGTGCTGTTCATGGACGACGGCATCGTGCAGGAGGAAGGCACGCCCGACCAGATCTTCTACAACCCGCAGAACCAGCGCACGCAGGAATTCCTGTCCAAGCTGCTGTAAGCAAACGCATAACGAAAAGAGCCTCTCCGCCAAGCGCGGAAAGGCTCTTTTTATACATTTATGCAGTGAATATTCAGCGCGGGCGCAGGCCGAAGGAGAGCGCATAGAGCATGATGCCCGCCGCCACGTTCGCGTTGAGCGATTCCGCGCCGCCGCGCATGGGCAGGCGCAGCGCGCCCGTCGCCGCCTCTCGCGTCGTCCGGCGCACGCCGTGGCCCTCCGAGCCGATGACCAACACGGCCTTCTCTCCCGGCGCGGGCATGCCGGAGAAAAAATCCTCTCCGTCCAGCGCCGTGACCAGCACGTGATATCCCCGCTCGCGCAGCTGCACCAGCTCCGCCGCCAGATCCGCGCACGAGCGCGCGGGCAGCCGAAACGCCGAACCCATAGCCGAGCGCACCACCTTGGGCGAGGTCGCGTCCGCGCAGCCCTCGGAAAAGAGCACGCCGCCGAAGCCCGCCGCGTCCGCCGTGCGCCAGATGCCGCCCACATTGCCGGGGTCCTGCACGCCGTCGAGCGCCACGAGCAGCGCGGGCTCCTCGCCCTGCGCCAGCGGCTTTGGCCAGCCAAACGACGCGCAGACTCCCTGCGGCGTGCGCGTCTCCGATACGGCCTTGAGCACGTTCTCCGGGCAGATGCGCACCTGCGCGCCCTGCGCTTCCAGCGCCGCGATCTGCCCGCGCAGCTCCTCGGCCCTCTCCGCGCTGACGAGCGCCTGCGCGGGCCGCAGTCCTTCCCGCAGCGCCTCCTCCACCAGCTTCGGCCCCTCGGCCAAAAGCAGCCTCTGCGCCTCCCGATGCTTTTTGTCGCCGAGCTTTTTCAGCCCCTGTGCAAAGGGGTTCTGCGCGCTGCTGATCGTTTCCGCCATACGAATATCCTTTCCCGGAAAGCTCAAATTTTCTGCGCGATGCGCAGCGTTGCGCTGCGCGCGCGCGGGTTGTCCGCCAACTCATCCTCTCCGGAGACGATGGGCTTTTTGGTGATGATGCGCACCTGCGGCTTCTTTCCGCACACGCACACCGGAAAGCTCTTGGGGCAGGTGCAGGGATCCGCCAGCGTGCGGAAGGTATTCTTTACGATGCGGTCCTCCAGCGAATGAAAGGCGATGACGGCGATGCGCCCGCCCGGCGCAAGCAGCTCCACGATGTCGCCGATGGCCTTCTCCAGCGGCCGCAGCTCGTCGTTCACCTCGATGCGCAGCGCCTGAAAGGTCTTGCGCGCCGGGTGCGAGCCGTCCTTCTCTCGCACCTTCTTGGGGATGGCCCTGTCGATGAGCCCGACCAGCTCGCCCGTCGTGCGCACGGGCGCCTGCGCGCGCTCCTCCACGATGAACTTCGCGATGCGCGCGGCCCATTTTTCCTCGGCCCAGTCCCACAGAACGCGGGTGAGCTCCTTTTCCGAATAGCTGTTCACGATGTCCGCCGCCGTCATGCCGCCGGTCTGGTCCATGCGCATGTCCAGCGGCGCGTCCGCGCGATAGGAAAAGCCGCGGCTCGCGTCGTCAAACTGATGCGAGGACACGCCCAGATCCATCAGCGCGCCGTCCAGATGTGCGATGCCCTGCCCGGCCAGAAGCTCCTTCGCGTCGTGAAAATTGCCCTTGATCGGGAGGAACCGCCCGCCCGCGCCCCTTGCGCGCACGCGCGGCGCAGCTGCGGCCAGCGCTTCGTCGTCCCGGTCTATGCCGGCGAGCACGCCGCCCTCGCGCAGGCGGCTGAAGATCTCGGAGGAATGGCCCCCGCCGCCGAGGGTGCAGTCCAGATACGCGCCGTCCGGGCGGATGGCCAGCCCTTCCAGACATTCGTGCAGCAGCACGGGAACGTGGTGAAACTCCGCCGTCACAGCTCTTCTCCTCCCGTCAGGATAATGCGCGCCTCGCCCGCCACATACAGCGAGCCCGCCACGACCACGACGCCGCCTTCGCCCGCCAGCTCCCGCGCCAGCGCGATCGCCCGGGAAACGTCCGGCGCTTCGTGGCAGAGGCAGCCCTCCGCCTCATAAATGGCGCGCAGCTCCGCCGTCTGCGCCGCGCGGGGATAGTCCACCTTCGTCGCCACGACCTTGCCGAAGGCCGGGGCGAGGATCTTCGCGCAGGCATCGATCTGCTTGTCGTGCATCATGCCCGTTACCAGCACGGTCTTGTTCTCTCTCAGATATTCGCGCGCGTACGCCGCCAGCGAGGCCGCGCCCTGCGGGTTGTGCGCCCCGTCGATCAGCGTGTTCTCACCGATCCACTCCAGACGGCCCGCCCAGCGCGTGGCCTCTATGCCCCGCTCGACCGCCTCTGCAGGCAGCTCCCAGCCGCGCTCGCGCAACAGCGCAAGCGCCGCGACGGCCAGACGGGAATTGTTGATCTGATGACGGCCGATGAGTCCGAGCCGCAGGCGCATGCGCCCGAAGGAGGGGAATTCTCCTTCATATTCCGCGCCGCGCCCGTGTTCGCGCAGCACGCGCACAGGGATCCATTCCGTGCGCAGCAGCTCGGAGCCGTTCCGCTCCGCCGCCTCCAAAATAGGCGGCATGGCCTCGCTCTCCACCGGATACACCGCCGCGGGCACGCCGGGCTTGATCACGCCTGCCTTTTCCATCGCGATCTGCGCGAGCGTGTCGCCAAGGATGCCCGTGTGGTCCAGCCCGATGGCCGCGATGGCGCAGACCTCCGGCAGGATCACGTTCGTGGGGTCAAAGCGGCCGCCAAGACCCACCTCGACCACCGCCGCGTCCACCTTCTCCTCCTGAAAATACAGAAAGCAGATGGCCGTGCCGATCTCGAAGGTGGTGGAAAAGATCTCCCTCTGCGCGAGGATGAGCACCTGCTCGCGCACGCGCGAGGCGAGGCGGCAGAGCGCCTCGTCCGGGATGGAGACGTTGTTGACGCGCATGCGCTCGTTGTAGCGGCACAGATAGGGCGAGGTATACAGACCCGTCTTATAGCCGCAGTGGCGCAGCGCGCTCTCGAGATAGGCGCAGGTGGAGCCCTTTCCGTTCGTTCCGGCCACATGCAGCGCCTTAAAGCTGTTCTGCGGGTCTCCCAGCAGGGCCAGCAGCGCGCGCATGTTGTTCAGGCCGTCCTTTTCGCCCTTGCGCCGCAGGCCCATGTCCCCGTGGATCCATTGGATGGCGTCGTCCGCCTTGGTGAAAAACATAGTTATTTTACCACGCCTTTTTTGAGAATGATATTTGCATAGACCGCCGTTTCTCCGCTGGCGACCACGGCATAGGCCTTTTTCGCGCGCTCATAGAACGCGAAGCGCTCGATCTCCTCGAACTTCTTCTCGCCCTCGTATTTTTGCACGATCGCGCGATATTCCTGCCAGATCTCCGGCACAAAATCGTCTCCCCCGGAGACCTGCATCAGCCCGACCGGGGCTTCCACATAGGTATCCAGCGGAAAGAGCTTCATCACGGCTTCCAAAATGGCCGGCACGCCGTGGCCGTCCAGCCGCACGAGCCTCTGCGCGACGGACGCCGCAGGGAAGTTGCCGTCGCCGATGACGAGCTCGTCGCCATGGCCCATTTCCATCAAAATTTTCAAAAGTTCCGGCGAAAGGATGGGAGAGATCCCCTTGAGCATTGTGCAGCGCCTCCGTTTCTTTGCCTTGCTCCGGCGTGTCTATTGTACCAGCTTTGCGCCCCTGCGTAAACGGCAAAAACGCGCGCTTTTCCACGCCGCCGCAGAAATATTTCTCGGGCATAAAAAAATTGTTATACTATTGTCATATTTAGAAGACGGTGGTATACTGCATAGTGAAATGAATAGATGAATATCTAAAGAAGGAACAGCCAAATGAACGACAAAGAGACGACCGTCGGCCAGCTCAGCGAGGCCATCCGCGCGCTGTGCGTGGAAAAAAACTGGGGCCGCGAGGGCGAGCAGAACCCGCAGCACGTCGCCATGGCGATGTCTGTAGAGATGGCCGAGCTGCTGGAGCATTTTCAGTGGCTGGAGCCGCAGGAGGTCGAGGCGCTCTGGGCGGGAGAGGACCCGCAGCGCGCCGAGAAAATCGCGGAGGAATTTGCAGACGTGATGATGTACGGCCTGCAGCTGATGTACGTTTTGAAGATGGACATCTCCGCGCATATCGAAAAAAAGATCGACAGGGTGCTCAAGCGCCCGGAGCATTATTACGAAGACAAGCGCAGGCTCCGCGAGGATTTTGAACAGAGCATCACGCAATAAGCAAGCGACCTTATTTGGGAGGAAACACCATGGATATGCTGTTGGTATTGGATTTCGGCGGCATGCAGAGCCAGTCTGTCGCGCGGCGCATCCGCGGCGACGGCATCTACAGCGAGCTGCTGCCCTGCAGCGCGAGCGCGGAGGAGATCCGCCAGAAGGCGCCCAAGGGCCTCGTGCTCGTCGGCGGCCCGCAGGAGATCACCGCTGACTGTGCGCCGGAGGTCTACGCGCTGGGCCTGCCCATGCTCTGTCTGGGCTACGGCGCGCGCGCAGCCGTGGCGCATTTTGGCGGCAGGCTGCTGGGCCCCGCCCTGCTCAACAAGCCCTCTCACATCGAATTCTCCCCCTGCCCGCTCTTTGAAGGACTGAGCGAATGCGACCGCTTCCTCGAACGGGCCGACCTCTGGGAGCTGCCCGAGGGCTTTTCCGCCTGCGCCGCGGGCAACGGCTTCGACGCGGCGTTTGCAAACCCGGAGAGGCAGATCTACGGCCTGCAGTTTTACCCCGAGCCCAACGACCCGGACGGCCTGCAGATCCTGGCTAATTTCGCCGCCCTCTGCGGCTGCGAGAGGCATTGGAGCGTGCAGAGCTTCATCGAGGAGCGCACCGCACAGATCCGCAGCCGCGTGGGCGAGGGTCACGCGCTCATCGCCATCTCCGGCGGAGTCGATTCCTCCGTCTGCGCGGCGCTGATGCACAACGCCATCGGCCGCAACATGCACTGCCTGCATGTGGACACGGGCCTGATGCGCAAGGACGAATCCGCCATGATCGCGCGCGTCTTTCACGAAATGGGCATGGACCTGCGCACGGTGGACGCCTCCGCGCGCTTCCTCGGCCACCTCAGCGGCGTGACCGACCCGGAGCAGAAGCGCCGCATCATCAGCGAAGAATTCATGCGCGTCTTTGAAGAGGAAGCCGCCAAGCTCGGCGACGCGCACTATCTGGTGCAGGGCACCATCTACCCGGACGTGCTCGAGACGAGCGGCGTGGGCGTCGCAGCCGCCAAGGCCCATCACAACGTGGCCCATATGCCCGCGGACATGCGCTTTGCCGGGCTCATCGAGCCCCTGCGCTGCCTCTTCAAGGATGAGGTGCGCCGCGTGGGCACGGCGCTGGGTCTGCCCGAGGAAATGGTGAATCGCCAGCCCTTCCCCGGCCCGGGTCTGGCCGTGCGCTGCATGGGCGAGGTCACGCAGGAAAAGCTGGCCCTGCTGCGCGAGGCCGACGCCATCTTCTGCGAGGAGATCGACAAGGCGGGCCTGAGCAAGAAGATCTGGCAGTATTTCGCTGTGCTGACGACGCTGCAGATGAACGGGAAATACACCGTCGCCCTGCGCGCGGTCAACACCGTCAACGCGCTGACCGCCACAGCCGTGCGCCTGCCCTACGACCTGCTGGAGACCTGCGTGGATCGCATCACCTCGGAGCTGCCCTCCGTCAGCCGCGTGGTCTACGACATCTCCGGAAAGCCGCCGGCCACGATCGAGTGGGAATGAACCCTGCAAAAAAACAGGCGGTGACGGCATGACAACACGCGATCTTTGGGGCTATCGGGCGGAGCTTGACGAGCAGGCGACCAGAGAATGGTACGCGCGCGCCGGGGAATGGAACTGCGCATGCGGCCATTGCCGCAACTTTCTGGCCTTGGCGAGAACGCGCGCTTTGCCTCCGTACGTCCTTGAAGTCTTGGACAGCCTCGGCATCCCGCCCGAAAAGGCGACGTATGTGTGCGAGCTGTTCACAGACGCGGCGGGTGCGCATTATCAGTTCAGCTATCGCGTCGCCGGGGTCCTCGTCGCCCTCCCGGAACAGGAGGACGCAGCCGGCCCCTCCAAAGGGCGATGCTGTCAGGAGCCCTACCCCTACGGTGCGCCGGGCTTCCCCGCGCCGCATTTCGACCTGGAGTTTTACGCCGCTTTGCCATGGGTCTTAAACGAAGACCCGAACGGCCCGACGGCAGCCGACGAACCATAAAAAGGAGGAGCACCGCATGGCCCTCACCTCGAGCGTGATCTTCTTCCCCTGCCGCGACATCGCCGAGACCCGCGCCTACTACACGCAGGTGCTGGGGCTGCCCCTGTACAAGGATCTGGGCGCGAGCATCTGGCTCGACTGCGGCTACGGCTATCTGGGCTTTGTGCAATATGAACCGGAGCGGCCGATGGCCTCCGGCGCGTGCATTTCCTTCAACCTCGGCTCCGTGGAAGAGGTGGACGCGATGTACGCGCGGCTGCAGACGCTGCCCGTCCTCGGGCTGCGGGGCGCTCCGCAGCGCCACCCCGCCTTCCCCGTCTATTCCTTCTTCTTCTCCGACCCCAACGGCTATACGCTGGAGTACCAGAAGACGCTGGACTGAGCCAAAGACCGATCAAAACACGCTGTGGACAATAGCAGGGTGTCATAAAACCGCTGCACACCCGGAAGGATTATCCGCCGGTTGTGCAACAGTATATATTACAGCCATGTGATAGGAACAACTAAATAATCAGATAAACTTGAATTTGTCGAGTACGCGAAAATTTCAGGCTTCTGGCGAGTCTGAAAACACGCATGAATTTGAATTTGACGAAAGAATTTAAAACTATATTGTTGATTGATGAATGGGGTAAAAAATCGTCATGATTGAAAAATTGTATGAAAAATATCTGATAGAATGTTCAAACAACTCAATACTAGAAGCTGTAGCATTTGAATTATTTAAAGAAAAGATATGTGATAAATTATCTGATATGAACAGCATTGCTATTGATAATGGAGTTGATGAACAAGGTGTTCTATACTATTCTTTATGGAGTAATGATGGAATTCAAACTTGCAATGTGCCCGTGTATGGGTATTATGCTTCATCAGAAAAGACCCTGTCAAAATTATTCTGTAAACTATCAGACACAGTAATAAGTAATGGTGATACAAAATTTCAAATAAATCTGTATGCTCATGATTATGAAGCATTAGCATTGTTTTCAATGATGCAATTTGGCTATATTTACGAACAAGGCAGACTTGAAATTACAGATTATCCTTACCAATTTAACGATACATATACAATTAAGACTTTGGAGAAAGATGAAATTGAAAAACGCTGGGATGAAATATGGACACTGACAGATGCAATAATAAAACATTTAAAACAGGCACCCGTTTTTTATCCGGGTCATGAATTTACAGAGCAGGTATACAGAGAATTTTTTATGGATTCAGAGACGAATCTTCATATTGCTCTTTCAAAGGATGATGAAATAATTGGAATGATAGAAAGTAATAGTGAATCAGATGTGTTTGCTTTTCACAGCACCAAATCGGTAAATGTAGGGGAAATATATGTGATACCGAAATATAGAGGAAGTTCTCTTTCTAAAGATTTGCTTCAATTTGTCATTGAACATGAAAAACAAAAGGATGCCAGATATCTATGGGTTGGACACGGAACGGCTAATCCGAATGCACGAGGATTCTGGAATAAATATTTTAAGACATATCAATATGAACTTGTAAGAACAATCAAAAATATTAAGTTTACAAATTCAGTTTGATAAATTCCAATTTGTCGAACAGATAAAGGGCGCACTTCTATACACCATTCGGTGCAGTGCGCATTGTGCGGTTTTGCTCCGCTCCAAAGCCTCCCCTGTGTAAGGGGAGGTGCCCCCGCAGGGGCGGAGGGGTTGTCGATCCCTCCGTCCGCTTCGCTGACGGCTCCCTTTACACAAGGGAGCCCTTTGGCAGCCTGTCATTCCAACATAAATCCGATCTATGATCGAAACCATGGTCGGCTTCACTGTTTTTGGGGGCGCCTCGCGAAAGCTCCGGCGTGTTTTTTGCGCCGCCGTTCCGTTTTTGTGCGGTTTCACAAAAAAAAATACAGAAATATTCGGAAAACTACGATTTTCTGAACAAAAACAGGATTGCGCGGCGGCGGAGGGCGAGTATAATAGTTCCATAAAATTCTCAACAAATCTGGCTTCGGGAGGAATACACTATGAACCCCAACGTACGTCCGGAAACCATGGAGAGGATCACCAATTTTGCCCTGGCGGAACAGTTCATCGAGGAGCAGGTCGCCCTCGTTCGCGAGCAGGTCGGCGACAAAAAGGTGCTGCTGGCGCTCTCCGGCGGTGTGGATTCCTCCGTCGTCGCCGCGCTGCTGATCAAGGCCATCGGCAAGCAGCTGGTGTGCGTGCATGTGAACCACGGCCTCATGCGTAAAAACGAAAGCGAAGACGTCATCCGCATCTTCGGCGAAGGCCTGGATGCCAACCTCATCTACGTGGACGCCACCGACCGCTTCCTGAACCTGCTCGCCGGCGTTGCCGACCCGGAACGCAAGCGCAAGATCATCGGCGCCGAGTTCATCAACGTGTTCGCCGACGAAGCCCGCAAGCTCGAAGGCGTGACCTTCCTTGCGCAGGGCACCATCTACCCCGACATCCTCGAAAGCTTCAAGCAGGCCGAGGGCAAGAAGGCCGTCAAGAGCCACCACAACGTGGGCGGCCTGCCGGAAGACCTGCAGTTCGAGCTGGTTGAGCCCATCAAGCTGCTGTTCAAGGACGAAGTGCGCGTGGTCGGCGAGGCTCTGGGCCTGCCGCACGGCATGGTCTACCGCCAGCCCTTCCCGGGCCCGGGTCTGGGCGTGCGCTGCCTCGGCGCCATCACCCGCGACAGGCTGCACGCTCTGCGCGAAGCCGACGCCATCCTGCGCGAAGAGTTCGAAAAGAACGGCCTGAACGAAAAGGTCTGGCAGTATTTCATCGCCGTGCCGGACATCAAGAGCGTGGGCGTGCGCAACGAGAGCCGCTACGAAGGCTGGCCGGCCATCATCCGCGCCGTGAACACCACCGACGCCATGACCGCCACCATCGAAGAGATCCCCTACGCGCTGCTGCACCACATCACCGCCCGCATCACCCACGAAGTCGAGGGCATCAACCGCGTCCTGCTCGACCTCACTCCCAAGCCCATCGGCACGATCGAGTGGGAATGACCCACGGAATCCGAAAAAGCCTTGATATATAAGGGTTTTT
>JAUMYC010000425.1 GCA_030528845.1 Eubacteriales bacterium | reverse complement strand
TCAAGCACAAACAGGAAATCGGTCTGCAGATTCATCACAGCGAGCGTAAAGAGCGTACCGGGCACATCTCCCATCGGCGGACGGTCGATGTTCTCAAGCCCGAAGCTCACGCGCACGCACGTACCCTCGCCGACCTTGGAGGCGATGTCAAAATCCCCTCCGGTCATCAGCGCCGTCTGCTTGAGCAGCGGCAGCCCCAGCCCCACCTTGCGCGTCTTGCGCGTGGTGGTGAACGGGTCTGTAACGGTACGGACCATTTCCTCGCTCATGCCGCAGCCGTCGTCTTTGAAGACGAACTCAATCGTCCCCTTTTCGCGGCTGACGGTGATATCAATCTCCACCAGAGACGCCCCGGCAGAAATCGAATTCTGGGCAATATCCAGGATATTGTCCGCAAGTTCACGCATCATGGCGCTTTACTCGCGATACTTGGCGATGATGCCAGGCACCTGATCCGGGGTCAGACGGCCGTAAACGTCGTCGTTGACCATGATAACCGGCGCGAGGCCGCAAGCGCCCAGGCAGCGGGTCGCATTCAGGGTGAACAGGCCGTCCGGAGTCGTCCTGCCGGCCGGAACCTCGAGCACTTCCTCCAGCTTGTCCAGAACCAGCTGCGCGCCCTTGACGTAGCACGCGGTGCCCAGACACACGCTGATGATGTACTTGCCCTTCGGCTCCAGGTTGAACTGCGCATAGAAGGTGGCAACGCCGTAGATATCGCTGACCGGAATGTCGAGCTCCTTAGCGATATAGTTCTGAACCTCCTCGGGCAGATAGCCGAAGATGTCCTGCGCGCGCTGCATGATCGGCATGAGGCAGCCCGGCTCATTTCTGAGCTCGTCGATCACCAGCTGCAAAGACGCATACTTTTCTTTTTCCAGAGACATGTTGTACACAACCCCCTTGATATAAATGAACTGGGATAAACAAATCCAATTTTACGCCTTGGTATTATAACACAAATACACACAGTTAGCCTATACTAAGTGATATATTTTCCGATTTCGATAGTCAATTAACAAACATTATTGCATTTTACTCTGTAAAATTGCATCAAAAACTGCATCTACAGAACGCTCCGCCGCCTCGATGGAAAACTCCGGCTCCAGGATGTTCTCCAGATAATGCGCATCCGAGGAATGAAGCACCATATACCCGCTCAGATCAAACGGTGGCGGCGCGACGACGCGCGATACCTCCAGCGCATCGTAGCAAACGCCCGGCGGCAGAAACCCCAGCGCATTGAGGACGCCATTAGACCCACGATTGATATGCGCCGGCACACACAGCCCGCCTGCATCGTGGATCTTCTGAGCACACTCTTCAAAGCTCAGGTCAAGCGCCGAGATCAGCAGGCGCTCCTCCACGCCGATCTCCTCATCCTGCGCGTTCATGATCTGCTGCCGGCCAAAGAACGCCTCTTTGTTGGGAATCGGCGGCAGATGATTGCGGATCTCCCGCGAGAAGGCCAGACACGTCTTCACATCCCGGAAGTAGGCGAGCATATGCGCCTCTTCCTTCGTCGTCAGTTCCATCCCCGGCAGCAGCAGCACGTTCATCATCGCTGCCGCTTCCTGTATCGCCGGCAGGTTTTCCGCTGAATTGTGAT
>JAUMYC010000424.1 GCA_030528845.1 Eubacteriales bacterium | reverse complement strand
CGCATGCAGTTCATCCCCCGCGCCGCCCGCCGGAATCCGCCGTGAGAGGTCGTTCCCGCCCGCGATCGAATCGGCCATTTCTGTCATCCGGCGAACCGGCCTGAACGCCTGCGCCGTGATCAGATATCCGCCGGCAAGCGCAACCAGCGCAAGCAGCGGCACCAAATAGACGCTCAGGCGCAGCAGCCCAAAGGAAACGTCTGCCAGCATATGCACCCGAAGCCAGATGCGCTCATGACCCGGCACGCTGATGAGTGTGTCCTGTATATACCATCTGTGTCCTCTTCCCTCCACGCTGCGCATGCTGTCCGCTTCAAAGGGCGCGTCCACGCGCAGGCGCCCGTAAATCAGTTTGCCCTGCTGGTCACACAGCGAGGCATAGACGTTGGGCACTTCGTCCACATCCGAATCGATCTCAATGACGCCGTGCTCAATATCCATCTCATCCAGAATAACGGTTGTCGCGCTCCCGAGCGTATCGCGGTAATACCGGTCAAGCGAATACGCGGAAAGCGCCGACACGCTGAGAACCGCCGCCGCCGCGATGACCAGCAGCAGCAGCGCATACCACAGCGTGATTCTCGCCTTGATCGACAGCTTCATACTTCCTCCCGCAGAACATAGCCCGCATAGCGCACCGTGTGAATCAGCTTCACCGCCTGTCCGTCGTCAATCTTCTTCCTCAGATTTCGGATATAGACGTCGATCATGTTGGACGCGCCCGCATAATCGTAATTCCAGACATGCTCAATCATCTGATCCCGGGAGAGCACATGCCCCTTGTTTCTGATCATGTACTCAAGCAGCGCAAACTCGCGGCTGGTGAGCGCAATGGTTTTTCCGCCGCGCAGCGCGCTCCTGCTGTCGGCGTCCACAACAAGATCCGCCAGTTCAAACCGGTTGGT
Source organism: Eubacteriales bacterium (assembly GCA_030528845.1). The sequence goes on along the minus strand of JAUMYC010000424.1, from coordinate 705 downwards.
GGTCTGCCGGCTGCGGCGCGTCAGCACGCGCACGCGGGCCGATAGCTCCTCAAAAGCAAAAGGCTTCACCAGATAATCGTCCGCACCGGCATTGAGCCCTTTGACCCTGTCGTCAATGGCGTCCCGCGCCGTGAGCAGGATCACCGGCACGGTCATGCCTTTGGCGCGCATGCGCATCACCAGCGATACGCCGTCCATGCCGGGCATCATGATATCCATGACGGCAATGTCATACTCCGCGCTGGTCAGGTAATCCCATGCGTCCGTTCCGCTGTAGCAGACATCAACCGCATAGTGTTCCTCCGAAAACCTTTTGGCCAGCGTGTCCGCCGTCATCCGTTCATCTTCGGCAATCAGCATGCGCACGGCTTCCACCTCTCTTTTCATTCGTCTTCCTGATTGTATCACAGATGATAACCCGTCAACATGAAAGAAACATGAATTTCCGTTTTTTCCGTTCTGCAATATGCTCAAAAAGAAAAAGAGGAGCCAAAGGCTCCTCTTTGGTTTGCTTATTCACCGATGAGCGTCATCACGCTGGAGAGCACGCCTTGCTTAAGCACAAGGCTCATGCCCAGCTTGGTCGCCTGATTCTTCACCTCGCCGGCGAGCTTATTAAGCATCGCCTCGTCAAGCGCGGTCAGGTCGAGCGCTTCGCCGCCGGAGAAGGTCATCTCCTCGTACTCAGCCTGCTCAAGGGTGACG
>JAUMYC010000423.1 GCA_030528845.1 Eubacteriales bacterium | reverse complement strand
TCTGGCGGCCCGAGGGCACCTACATCCTCTGGCTGGATTTCACCGACTGCGGCTTCACCTCCGAGGAGCTCGACGAGCGCATCGGCGGCAAGGCGCATCTGGGTCTGTCCGACGGCAAGGGCCTCGAGCCCGCCGAAGGAGAGATCTTCCGCAGGATGTGCGTCACCTCGCCCATGAGCGTGCTGACCGAGGCCGTGGACAGGCTCGTGGCCTGTCTGCAGTAACGCCCCCAACGCGCCCGGGCGGGCGCGAAACGATACACGTTATCAATTTTATTTATGGATCAGGAGGAAATGAAAAATGGGTATGTGCAAAAACAGGGCATGGAAACTTCTTGAGGATATGAGCTTTGTCCGCGTGGCGGGCACCCCGGAAGATCTCAAGACCGCGCAGCTGCTCAAGGCCGTCTGCGACGAAGCGGGCGTCCCGGCGGAGATCGAAGAGTTCGAAGTGGACGTCGTGAACGTCAAGACCGCCACTCTCGAAGTGCTCGAGCCCGAATACAAGGCCTATCCGGTCATCGGCATCGGCAAGACCCCGAACACCCCGGCCGAGGGCATCGTGGGCGGCTTCCAGTACATCGAAGACGCCATGGACGCGAACCTGACCGACGTGGAAGGCAAGATCGTGCTCATGCAGGGCCGCGCCAAGCCGGACCTGTTCGAAAAGCTCAAGAAGAAGGGCGCGCTGGGCTACATCGCCCTCGGCGGCAATATGTATGAGGACGAGAGCATCAAAAACGAGCTGCGTCCCTCCAACGCCTTCGGCAAGAACAACCCGCTGCCGGGCCTGCGCATCCACATCTCCGAGGCGGAGAAGCTCGTGCTCTCCAAGCCCACCAAGGTGAAGATCGTGCTCGAATCCGAGACCGTGAAGGCCAAGGCGCACAACGTCGTGGCGACCATCGAAGGCACCGACCTCAAGGACGAAGTCATCGCCTTCAGCGCCCATTGCGACTCCGTGCCCTATTCCAAGGGCAGCTGGGACAATGCCACCGGCTCTGTCACCATCGCCGAGCTGATGCACTACTTCAAGGAAAAGGGCACCCGCAGGACGATGAAGTTCGTCTGGTGCGGCGCGGAGGAGATCGGCCTGGTCGGCTCCCGTGAATATTGCAAAAAGCACGAAGCCGAGCTCAAGGATTATATCTTCAACATCAACTTCGATATGACCGGCGTCACCATCGGCTACGAAAAGTGCTGCTGCTCCACCAGCGAGGACACCATGCACGCCATCGAGTTCTTCGCCAAGCTGAACAACTATCCGGTGAACATCGAGCTGGGCACCTATGCCTCCGATTCCACCTCCTTCGCCGGCGCAGGCGTGCCCGCGTGCACCTTCGCCAGGCTGCAGGCCATGGGCGGCGCGCAGATCCACAACCACAACGACACCATGGAGCGCCTCGATCCCGATTCCTTCATGATCACCCTGAACTTCGTCTCCAAGTTCGCCGAGCAGATCGCCAACGCGCCGGTGAACCCCATCCCGCGCAAGTTCGCCGAGAGCGTCACCAAGAAGCTCGAGGAAGGCAAGAAGATGCGTGCGGCCATGGAAGCCAAGGACGAAAAGAAGGAAGAAAAGCCGAGTCCATCCTGTAGAAAGCGAGGTACAAAA
>JAUMYC010000422.1 GCA_030528845.1 Eubacteriales bacterium | reverse complement strand
GTCAGGCGGGGGATGGTTCATCATGTTTGGGGAGCTTGCGGCAGGCAATCAGCAGATAGCACAGCAGATGCGCGACCGTCGTCAGACCCCAGGAGATCGGGTAGGAAATATAGACCGTTTCCAGCGAGGGCCAGGCGACAAACGCCGTCTGCAGCCACACAACGCGGAAGGCGCACACGCCGGTGAGCGTCACCAGCATGGGCATGAGCGAATAGCCGATGCCGCGCAGCTGGCCGCTGACGACCTCCATCGTGCCGCAGAGGACATACGTCGGGAGGAAGCAGATCATGCGCAGCATGCCGTAGCGGATGACCTCGGGATCGGTGTTGTAGAGGCTGAGCAGCGGCTCGCCCAGGCCGATGAGGAGGCCTGCCATGGCAAGGCCGCTCACCATGACGCACCCGAGGCACAGCCAGATGGTGCGGCGCACGCGGGCGTACTTCTTCGCGCCCATGTTCTGGGAGGAGATGGTCACGTCCGCCTGATGGAAGGAGTTCATCGCCGTGTAAGCAAAGCCCTCCAGGTTGCCGGCAGCCGCATTGCCCGCCATGGCAACCGAGCCGAAGGAGTTGACGGCGGACTGGATGAGCACATTCGAAATGGAGAAGAACATGCCCTGCACACCGGCGGGCAGGCCGATGCGCAGCATGCCCATCGCCACGGGGCGGTCGATCTTCAGACGGTGCAGGTCAAGGTGAATGGCGCCGTGGGTGCGGATCAGGCAGATCATGACAAGCACCATGCTGATGACCTGGCTGGCAACCGTCGCGATGGCGACGCCGGCCACGCTCATGTTGAACACGATGACGAGGATCAGGTTCAGGATCACGTTGACCAGGCCGGAGAGCATCAGGTAATACAGCGGACGGCGCGTATCGCCCACGGCACGGAGGATCGCGGCGCCGAAGTTATACAGCATCGCGGCAGGCATGCCGATGAAGTAGATGCGCAGGTACAATTCGGTCAGGTCGATGACGTCCTCGGGCGAGTCCATCCACTCCAGCAGCGGGCGGGCCAGCAGCTGGCCGAGGATCAGCACGGCGATGCCGGAGATGATCGCCAGGGTGATGGCGGTATGGACGGATTTCTGGATCAGGCGGTAGTCGCTCGCACCGTAGGCGCGCGCAACAGCCACGCCCGCGCCCGTCGCGACGCCGGTGAAGAGGTTGACGATCAGGTTGATCAGCGCGCCGGTGGAGCCCACCGCCGCCAGCGCCTGCGCACCGGCGAAGCGGCCGACAACGACGACGTCGGCTGCGTTATACAGCAGCTGCAGGATGCCGGTGAGCATCAGCGGGCCGGCAAAGGCAAGAATCTGCGGGAGCATTTTGCCCTGCGTCATATCCAGGCCGAGACGGTTTTGACGAACCTTGCGTCGCAGGTGCATAAGGCGGTACCTCCTTCTTCACAAGCGGAATGCATCATTCCGGGATCAGTTTTGTGGTCAGATAAATGATGGACACGGTGGGTGAATTGTACAGCCTGCCCGGCATATAGGGATAGGCGGTGGAAGCGCCCAGGCCGGGGCTGATGTGCTGCGGGATGCCGACAAGGTAGGACAGGCCGCTGACGACGTGATCATCGGGGAACCAGCCAAGCTCCGGCACCCAGATGGG
>JAUMYC010000141.1:4120-6628 GCA_030528845.1 Eubacteriales bacterium | reverse complement strand
GGAACGGCACCGGCAAGCGCATCACCATCAAGGACACCCGCGGCATCATCGACGCGATCCTCAGCGGCGACATCAACAATGCCCCGACCAAGAAGATCCCGATGTTCGATCTGGAAGTCCCGACCGAGCTGCCCGGCGTCAACCCCGCCATCCTCGACCCGCGCGACACCTACGCCGACGTCACCGAATGGGAGACCAAGGCCAAGGATCTGGCCGGCCGCTTCGTGAAGAACTTCGTGAAGTACACCGGCAACGAAGCCGGAAAGGCTCTGGTCGCCGCCGGCCCGAAGGCTGAATAATTCCGCTTTCAACAAAAGCTATATAAACCAAGCAAGCCCGGCAGCATGCGCTGCCGGGCTTGTTCTTGTCTCCTCCGTTCTGTCGTGCTATACTTTCTTCAAGCCTCGGCCGACTTGAATTTGTCGAAGGAGAATGGACGTATGAATAAAGAAGAGCTTTACAATTTGATACAAGTGCAGCAATCAAACATCTGTCAGATCGTAGCATATAAAAACGGAGAGAAAGTATATTCTGAGTGCTGGAATAACTATAAACCCGATGACTCTGTTCATATTATGTCAGCAACGAAAAGCGTTATCGCTCTTTTGATTGGAATTGCTATAGACAAGGGGCAGATTAAAAGCATGGATGATAGGGTTCTCGATTATTTCCCGGATTATAAGGTGAAGCGGGGCGAGAAAACCATTTATGATATTACCATCAAACACTTGTTGACAATGCGAGCGCCGTATAAGTGCAAGGGTGACCCGTGGAGCAAGGTTTGTTCAAGCGATAATTGGACGTATTCTTCTCTTGATTTCCTGGGCGGCAGAAAAGGTTTGACAGACGAATTTAATTATCAAACGGTGTGTCTGCATATCCTCTCGGGGATTTTATATATAGCAACGAATATGAAAACGGTTGATTATGCTAACAAGTATTTGTTTGAGCCGTTGGGTATTGCGGAGCATGAAAATTACTATGCGGAAACTGCCGAGGAACACAAGGCGTTTACCATAGGAAAAACACCGAAAGATGACATTTGGTTTTGCGATCCCGACGGTCTTGGAACGCCCGGATACGGACTCTGTATGTCGGCAGAGGATATGGCGAAGATCGGCTTGATGTGCCTTCGTAATGGTAGTTATAACGGCAAACAAATTATATCTTCCGAGTGGATCACTGAAATGACATGCCCACGCGCGGTGGAAAGTGATCATTTTAGAAGAATGGAATACGGATATCTGTGGTGGATCATTGACCGTCAAAAGAATGTTTATGCCGCCATCGGAAACAGCGGCAATGTGATCTATGTAAACTCGGAAAAGGATGTTGTGATCGCAGTGGCATCTTATTTTAAGCCCACCGTGTTCGATAGAGTTGATTTCATTCGGGAATATATCGAACCACTCATTACAGAGTGAAAAATTCCAACCTATTGAACCATACAAGCCATCCTTCCGGACCGTCTGCGCCGCCGCCTGTAATTTTTCGCAAATCCCATTGCCTTTTTCGCAAAAAGCGGGTATCATATGGTGTGCGGTAAAATACGCATCGAATTTCGTGGAGGTATGCTCGCTTGCTGACGATTTTGCGCGCAGAAGAGATCCAACGCCGCGCGGCCGAGCTGGCCAAAGAGCACGGCACGGCCGACCCGGAGCTGCTGGCCGAACGCATGGGCATCATGCTCGATTACGCCGAGCATCCCCATCTGCTCGGCTTTTGCGGCGTGATGCTGGGCGTGCCCTTCATCGCGCTCAATTCGCGCACGGACGACGACACGCTGCGCTGCGCCTGCGCGCACGAGCTGGGGCATCTGGCGCTGGAGCATCCGCTGGACGGAGAGCTGCGCGTCATCCGCAGCACGGAGCTGGCCAACATGGAGGCGACCATGGAGGCCGAGGCGAACTGCTTCGCGGCGGCGCTGCTCGCGGGCGACGAAGAGGCGATCGAGGCCATCCGCGAATACGGGGACGCGCGCGCCGCCGCCGCCGAGCTGCGCATCTGTCCGGAGCTCTTCGCCGCAAAGGTGCGCCTTCTGCAGCTCAAGGGCTACCCCGTGCAGACGCCGGAGCTCTCCGCAGGCGCATGGCACGAGCGGACCTGAACGCCGCGGCTTCTACGGAAATTCGATCATCTCTTGATTTTTTCTCTCATATACTGTATACTGTTAGGGCACTCGCCGGTGTGATGGAATGGCAGACGTGACGGACTCAAAATCCGTTCCCAGCGATGGGGTGTGGGTTCGAGTCCCACCACCGGCACCAGACAGGCTCCTCCTTTGGGAGGAGCCTGATTTTTTTGTGGTGGTGGGCTCGAACGGGCGCGTCCCGCAGGGCAAAACCTGCCGGTGGCAGGTTTAGAGCGGCCCGGCGAGAAAGGCCGAAGGCCGGAGCGAGTCCCACCACCGGCACCAGACAGGCTCCTCCTTTAGGAGGAGCCTGATTTTTTCGGTGGTGGTGGGCTCGAACGGGCGCGCCCCGCAGGGCAAAACCTGCCGGTGGCAGG
>JAUMYC010000141.1:0-4020 GCA_030528845.1 Eubacteriales bacterium | reverse complement strand
GTGGTGGTGGGCTCGAACGGGCGCGCCCCGCAGGGCAAAACCTGCCGGTGGCAGGTTTAGAGCGCCCCGGCGAGAAAGGCCGAAGGCCGGAGCGAGTCCCACCACCGGCACCGGACAGGCTCCTCCTTTGGGAGGAGCCTGATTTTTTTGTGGTGGTGGGCTCGAACGGGCGCGCCCCGCAGGGCAAAACCTGCCGGTGGCAGGTTTAGAGCGCCCCGGCGAGAAAGGCCGAAGGCCGGAGCGAGTCCCACCACCGGCACCGGACAGGCTCCTCCTTTGGGAGGAGCCTGTTTTTTTATGGATACGCGGGAAAGCTTTTATGGCAAAAATTTGTTTTTATGGGAACACATTCCGTACTTTGTCCGTCCAAACAGCAAAAGTGCGCAGAAAATCGCAGAGTCTTCATGCAGAGCGGGCCGGGATGCGGTATAATAGAAGCGGAAAGTACCCCGACGCGGCCTTTCCACATCAGGAAAAATTACGAAGGAGGTGGGCGCTGCATGCAGAACGGACATGAGGATAATTTCCTGATCAAGCAGGCAATCCGCGGCGACGCCTATGCCTTTGAGCAGCTCATGCGCCGCCATGAGGGCCGCATGTACTCCGTTGCGCTGCGCATGTGCGGCAACCGCGAGGACGCGCAGGATTGCGTACAGGAGGCCATGCTGCGCATTTATCGCGCGCTGGATCGCTTCAAGGGCCAGTCTTCTTTTTCGACTTGGATATACCGGATCACGATGAACACCTGTCTGGACGAGCTGCGCCGCCGCAAGGTGCGCGCGAGCACGTCGCTGGACACGCTGCTGGAGAACGGCTGGTCGCCCACAGACGAGACCGACACCCCCGAGCACCGCACGATCGAAGCCGAACGCCGCAAGGCGCTCTCCGGCGCGATCCAGAGCCTGCCGGAGGACATGCGCTCGGCCATCGTGCTGCGCGAGATGCAGGGCCTGAGCTATGAGGAGATCTCCGACGTGCTGGCCGTGAACGTGGGCACGATCAAATCCCGCATCAGCCGCGGGCGCGAAAAACTCCGCCAGCTGATCACCAGCAAGCCGGAACTATTTGGCCGGGAAGAGGTCTAAATTGCGAAGAGAAAGGAGGGGTGCTGTGTGATCGAGAATTTGGAATGCAGAAGGTTTCGAAACCGAATAGACGCTTTTATCGACAACGAGCTTTCCTCTTCTGAGAGAGAGGAGATGCTCAGGCACGCGCAGCAGTGCCCCGAATGCGGAAAACTGCTGAGCGAGTATCAGGATATGCTCAGCCTGATGCAGAAAATGGACGAGGAGACGGAGATCCCCCAGGAGGCCGCGCAGGCATGGCGCAGCGCAGTGCGGGACGAGGCCGAGCACACGCGCCGCAGCGCCAGCCGGGGCTGGGTGCGCGCGCTGGTGAGCGTCGCGGCGGCGTTTGTGCTGCTGCTGGGCGTGACGGGGCTCTATCGCAGCGGGGTCGGGCTTCCTTCGCTGGGCACCAAGGGCGCGGACAGCTATTACGAGAGCTACGAAGAGGGCTATTATTACGACTCCTATGACACCGGCGCCGTCATGACCATGCGCAGCACGGCCATGGAGGACAGCGCGGCGGGCGCCGCGACGCTCTCCAATACGGCGCGCACGGTGGTGATGGAATCCGACGGCGCGGCGAACACTCTGCAAACGAGCGAGGCCGCGCAGGAGCGCAAGCCCATGATCGTGCGCAGCGCTTCGCGCACGATGCAGTCCACCGCCTTTGACGAGGACTGCGCCTCCATCGACACCCTCGTGTATGGCTATCGTTCCCTCACGGGCAAGGCCTATGAAGAGGGCGGCACCGGCCGCTCGCTGGAGCTGAGCATCCGCATCCCCACGGAGACGATGGACGATTTCCTGACCGACCTCAAGCAGATCGGCGCGACCGTGCGCATGACGGATTCGGCGGAGGACATCTCCCGAGACTATTACGACAGCCGGACGAGGCTGGAAGGCCTGCACGCGCAGCATGCACGCCTCGTGGGCCTGATCAGCGACGCAGCAGACCTGAGCGACCTGATCGCGCTGGAGGATAAGCTCTACGAGGTGCAGAGCGAGATCGACTATCTCGAGGGCAGCCTGCGCGACATGGACAGCCGCGCGCAGTATTCCAACATCAGTGTCTCGCTCAGCGAGGTGCGCGAGTATTCCGAGCCGGAATACGTCGAGGAGACGCTGGTCGAGCGCATCAAAAACGGCTTCCGCGACAGCATCGACTGGGTGGTCGGCTTTATGGAAGACATGGTCGTGGCCGTGGTCGCCTTTGCGCCCGTGCTGGTCATCGCCGTGCCGCTGCTGGTCATCCTGATGCTCATCATCCGCGCGATCCGCAAAAAGCGCCGCCGCTAAAACAGGCGCTGTCAGCCCCTCTGCCGTAGGGTAGAGGGGCGTTTTTTGTCCGTTTCTTGACAGGCGCGTCCGGCTGCAGCTATAATACCTTCATTCAGGAAAGGCAGGTGAGCAGGCTTATGTTCCTTTTGATCGCAGACCATGCAGGACGCGGCCCCGCTTGCCGGCCCCTTGAGAGATAGCGGCGCTTCTCTCTTATCCGAAGCGGAATATGAACGGCGCATCTGCCTCTGCAGAGCGCCGCTTTTGTTTTTGGATAAGAAAGGACGGTTTTTCTATGCTGAAACTCAGGCATCTGATCGAAAATTTTTCCCTCGCCAGGGAGGCTCTTTCACATTTCGCCCATGACGAAGAATCTCTTGACGGGGCGCTGGCGCATTTTCGCATCTCCGCAAACGCGGTCTATCCCTTTTATCGCGGCGGTCAGCTGTGCTTTCTGCGCATGGCGCCCGTGAGCGAAAAAAGGGAGGACGATCTGCTCGGCGAGATCGAGTTCCTCCGCTATCTGGAAAAGCGGGGGTACCCCGCCATGCGGCCCATCCGAGCTGAAGACGGCTCGTTCCTCCTGCATTTGGAGACGCGCTGGGGAGCCTATTTCGCCTGCGCGTTCACGGGCGTGCCCGGCACGCCGCTCGAAGACCTGCCGCTCACGCCGGAGCTTGCCCGCGCATACGGAAGCGCGCTCGGCCGCCTGCACGTCCTCTCCGCGCAGTATGAACCGGCGGTGCGCAAAGCGACGCATGACGACCTGCTTCGGTGGATCCGCGCGCAGCTTGCTGAATATGACGCGCCGGAGCTCATTCTGCGCGCGTGTGATCAATTGGAGCGGGAGCTTGCCGACCTCGCGCGGGATCCCGAGCAATACGGCCTCGTGCATTACGATTTCGAGCCGGATAACGTATTTTTTGACCCTGCAGAGGGCATCTGCCACGCGATCGATTTCGACGACGGGCTGTATTGCTGGTATGCGATGGATCTTGAGCAGGCGCTGGACTGCATTGCGCCCGGCCTGCACGCCCCGTTCCTCGCCGGATATGCCGCCGAGCGCCTGCTGCCCGAGGCTCTGCCCGCGATGCGCCGTCTGATGCGCCGCCTCGCCGATCTGCGCGCGTATGCCCGGCTCGTCCGCGCTCTTGCCGACGAAGTCGAGCCGCAGCCGGACTGGATGCCCGGCCTGCGCGCAAGGCTGCAGGCGCGCTGCGTGGAGCTGTGCGCAAAAATAGGCGCATCTCTTGACGAGCGGCGTGCAGATTCGTTATAATGTAGCCTGTTAAAGGCTGTGAAGGGGAAAAGGCGCTTTTTCCGCACTGCAGAGAGCCGGCGTTTGCTGAAAGCCGGCGTCGGCAAAGCGCGCATAGCTCGCCCCGGAGCCTTCTGCGCGATGAGCGCAGGACGCCTCGCCCCCGTTATCGGGCTCCTGAGCGCGCAGGGCGTTTGTCTCTGTGCGGAAATTGGGTGGTACCGCGAGTCTTTTGCAAGCCTTCGCCCCGATGCTTCGGGCGAGGGCTTTGTTTTTTTGAGAGATGGGCGTTTGCGGGGGGACCCTTTTCTTTAGGAAAAGAAAAGGGTCCCCCCGCGCCCCCTCCGAAAAGAAACTGCAATGAGGGGGAGTCGTCGTCGGAGACAAGAAAAGGGTTCCCCCGCGCCCCCTCCGAAA
>JAUMYC010000140.1 GCA_030528845.1 Eubacteriales bacterium | reverse complement strand
CGTCGTCAGAATGGAGGAATGATGATGAGAATCGCCTGTTTTCTTGTTTCGTTGATATTGCTGCTGTGCGGCTGTCCCGCGCTCGCGCAGGGCGCGCTGACTGTTTCGGACAGCGCTGCCATAGAAGAAAAATTGAACCTTGCCAACGACCCCGATCAGGAATGGACGTACAGCGCTTCCGCCGATGCATGGACGCTGTCCGTGGTGTGCGCCGTGGCGCACCCCGAGCTGCCCGAACAGCAGGGCGTATCCGTCTGCGTGCCCGGCGCATATGTCTTGGGCATCGATGTGGACGGCGACGGCGCTGCGGACGTGACGCAAGGCACGGCAAAGGACGCGCTGGTCATCGATCACGACGCGCAGGTCGCGAGCACCAACGGCCGGACCTACACGGCGGCGACCGCGCCCCTCATCATGACTACCGGCGCGGCAGGCTACGGTTCGCAGAAGAACACCGTGGCTTCCTCCAATTACGCCGCGGACGGATATATCGCCGTCTCCTGCGGCAACCGCGGCAAGCAGGACACGGCGACCGACGCAGACGGCAACACATGCTACACCGGCGATGCGCCCTCGTGCCTTGTCGATCAGAAGGCGGCCCGTTTTGTGATGTACGGAAAGTATGTCAGCGGCATTGAAACATCGAAAAGGCAAAGCTCTGATGTTACGAACGGAACAGTCTCGGAACCCACTGGAACGTATTTCTGAACGACATCATCCAAAATGAAGAATGCGCGGCAGTGCTGAGGGAGCTGTTCAACGCAGGCGGTCGGTGACCGTGCGGAGCAGCCAAAGGAACCGATTTCAGACGAAACCGGTTCCTTTTTTTATCCTTTTCCGCAGAAAACGCTTTTGATCTCCGGCGCGCGGTATGTGTTCAACGCCGGGCGGTGCATGGCAAAAACCAAGCGCAGAGAACGATTTCGCTCGCTGTGCTTGGCTTTTTTAGCATGTTTGGAGTTCCCTGAAGGTCCTTTGGCCGCTGCCGCATCGAAACAGCAGGCTCCGATGGCGCGAAGGCCGGCGTATGGTTCGCCGTGCTGTGCCGCCGTTTAGCGCCGCCGTTTCTCCCTGAGGATCAGCGGCAGAAAGCACAGCGAGAACAGGACGAAGGCAAGCAGCAGCTCGACGCACAGCCAGACGAGCCACTGCCATTTTTCCGCCAGCGGAAAATGAACGGGCAGCGCTTGGGTGAAGAAGAAGTTGGGCATATATTCAATGCTGACCAGCTGACCGCTCTGATAGACGGGCGCGGCGAACATCGAGTTGATATATAGGGAAGAGAAGCCGAGTATGCACAAAGTGCCCAAGCTGGAGAAGAGATGCCGTATCCGGAACCGAACGCAGCCCGACATGGCAATGTAGATCCCCATCGAAAGGAGCATGATGTGATACAGGAAGTACTGATATACGCGCGGCGAGGTGAGCCTCTGCAGCGGCGTCATGTCGTTGAGGAAAGAGGGGAGGGCGATCGCAAGCAATGCGCCCAGAAGGCAGGTCGGGTACATAAAGGCGAGCAGATTTTCGCGCAGCTTGGCGCTGCGGGTGAAGCGAACGATAAAGATCAGCAGGATCTGTATCGAGCACAGCTGCAGAGGTAAATTCGCAAGATCGAGATACAGATACACGACGCTGCCGTCGGCGGAAGGAACGGCCTGCAGCATGGTCAGCGTTTTGACCACTTCGGAAACAATACTGAGGCCGCAGGCCGCCGACAGGACCTTTTCCAACGGCGGTTTGGCCTTTTTATAGTAAAAGATGCTTAGAAAGGCCGCTAATGCGCTGATCGCGATCCAAATAAAATGACAGAGCTCAAACATAAGTCCTCCTGTTGCGCAGAAAAATTGTGAGAAGAATTTCCTTTCTTATTATAGGATAAATCGGGAAGGCTTGCAACGGTTCTCAGCGTGCGGGAAGCAGGAAGCGCCCTGTCTGCGGATGTGAAGAGCTGCAAAGGGATGCAAAAAAACACCACCCGATGCACAACGCACCGGGTGGTGTTCGAAAATATGGGATTTTTACCGGATCAGCACGCCGAAGGCGTCTTTCATGGCGGCGACGACGGTGAGCTCGTCGGCGTTGGCGTTCGTCGTCACGATGTAGCTCTCGCCGGTGCAGGTCCCCGCGCCCTGGATCCTCGGGACGGTAAAGGCGCCCGCAGCGCCCTCCCGGCCTTCTGCCCACTCGACATCGACGCAGGCGACAACGGCGTAGGCCGTTCCGCCGAGGTCATAGCCGACGGAGAAGCGCACGTACATGTCTTCATACACAACGCTCGTCTCGTTCGTGCGGGTGATGGCGCCGGATTTGCCGTCGACCTTGATCTCATACTTCGGCGCAGCAGTCGGTGCAGGGGTGTCGAATGCAGAGCCGCATTCGTCGCAGAAGCCGTCCGCATCCTTATCGATGCAGAGCTCCTTGTTCCCCTCGTCGATCTTCTCGCCGCATTCGTCGCAGGCGTGGTCGCCGTCTCCCGCGCGGTCGAAGCATACCTCGCTTGCTATGGCGCCGTCGCAGACATCACAGGCGTGATCGCTGTCCTCTCCGTCTGCGCAGGCCTCGAGGACGGCTTGGATCTCTACATCGGAAGTACCGAGCGTGAACTTATTATTTTGGATGGTCACTCCGCCGCTGAGGACATTCCATCCTTTGAAGTGGTGTTCGCTGTGCGGTACGGCAGTCAGGGTGATCTCCGTGCCGCTCACGCCAAAGGGCGGGCTGGCCAGCACCGTGCCGTTTTCCGTATCGGTGACGCTGACCGTGAGCGCCGGAATAACTGTAATGGTGAAATTTTCCGTATACGCCGTGCCTTGCCCCGCTCCGTTTTCAATGGCGGCCGTTACGACGACAGTACCTTCTGCCGGTACGAAAAGTATGTTCCCGTAAACGCTTGCGCCGGTGGTGCCTGCGTCTTGTACGCTCCAAACGATCGTTTTATACGTGGCGTTGTCCGGCGTGACCGTGCCGGTGAGCTCGACCGTCGTTCCTTCCACCGCAGAGTCCGGAACGCCGTCGATCCCCGTTACGGCGATAAAACCGTCGATGCTCAGGCGAACAGTGTCCGAAGCCAGCGCCGTACCGCCGGCCTTCACGCGGATGTCGTAATCGCCGGGATGCAGGCCGGTGACTGCGCTGTCGGCGCATGCCGTCCAAGCCTGCGCATCGTTCTTTTTGTATTCCATGGCAGCGGTCACGCCCTGCAGCGCGCCGTTATTGTTCTCGACGGTGGTGCAGTTCGCGGTGGTTACGCCGGCGGGCGCTGCTGCTTTCGTGACAGCGATCGTCTGTACATCGGAATCCAGCGTGGTTTCGCCGCCTTTTTTTACTACGGAGATGGTGCAGGCGTTCAGGCCGGACAGTTCGACGCGTTCGGAAGAAACAGCGATCCATTCGCCGTCGTTGATCTTATACTGCATACCCACCGCCACGTTGCTCAGCGCGCCCGTATCGTCGCCGTCAGCAGTAAACACAGCCGCAGGAACAGTTTCCTTCTGCTGCTTGGCAGTCGCCGCGGGAAGGGTCAATGCTGTATCCTCCGTGGGAGTGCCGGACACGGTGATCTGCGTGAAGCCGTTCCGCGTGACGGAGACGCCGTTCACCGCCGCAGCGCTGTAATCCTCCGGGAAATAATGCTCCTCGTCCGCAGTATACACGACAGCCGTCATGGCATCTTTCTTGACCACCCACTGTTTTGCGGGGCCGGAATCCGCGGTTTTGCTCATTCCCGCACCGGGAGCAACGGCAACGGTGTAATAGCAGGTGCATTTGCCGCTGTCGCTCATGCAGTATCCGCATATGGCGCACTTGGTGTGCTGGGCTGCGTCATGGCCCGGCTGGCATGTATAATGCTGCTCTCCGCAGGGCGCCAACGTGTGCCCATGGGCGCTGTTTGCATCCGTACCTGCGCAGTCGGGCAGGCTGCACAGGACCGGCATGCCGCAGAAGGTCCCGGCACGATATCCGACCGGCACATTGACCTGTGCGACAGGGGCGTCTTCAAAGACGTTTGCACCGTGCTGCGGCTGCGTCTTTCCGTGATAGGTGACATCTGTGAGCTTCACGCACAGGGAAAATGCTTTTTCCCCTATGCTCCCTACATTGGCGGGGATATTGATGCTCTTGAGTTCATGACAGCCTCGAAAAGCACCCGTGCGGATGTCCGTGATACTGCCCGGCAGCGATATGTTCGCTGCAAACATGCAGCCGTCAAAAGCATACGCCTCCAGAACCTCCACCCCTTCGGGGATCACGATAGAGGTAATGAATACCTGTACTTTGAACGCCTTTTCCCCTATGGCAGTCACCGGATAGCCGCCCAATGTTGAAGGGATCACAACGGGGCCGCGGAGGTATCCGCTGCATTTGATGATCTTCGCCTTGCCGTCCGTCACGGTATAGTTGTAGGCCCCTTCCGTGTATTCTGTGTCTGCTGAGGCGCAGACGGCAAACAGCAGGCCCAGCAGCAGCGCTGCGATGAAAAGCGTACTCTTCATACCTCTTGATTTTTTCATGATCTCATCTCCCTTTCTCGGCCGCAGATATCATTCATACCGAACACTTGTCTCTGCTTCATTGATACTATGTTTGTCGAAATCCACGCTGCCACGGGCTTTCGACCCGGAATCTGCTGCGCAGATTCCTAAACCCTATTAACCCATGTTTGTCGAAACCCACGCTTTCGCGGGCTTTCGACCCGGGATCCGCCGCGCGGATCCCTAAACTTTATTATACCTTGAAAAATCCATAATCACAATGCGTATTATAAGACTTTATCGGTGTAGTCATCACTGTTTCCAGAATAGGAGCGGCGTAAATAATCGTGTCCGCCGTCAACCGCAACCTTGCCGCAGGAACATTGCACATACTCATGGCGGTAGGTAGGGCTGTAATTATGATTTGAAGAGAAGCTGCTGTGTGGCATCGTCTGCAATGCCGGTCGCTTTCATGCCGTTTGCTTTCTGGAACTCCTTGACGGCCGTCTGGGTATTCTTGCCAAAGATACCATCGGCTTTCTCGGATAGATAACCCTTGGAAATCAGCGCCTCCTGTAGATCCTTTACCTTTTCGCCCTTGTCTCCCTTTTTCAGCTCGTCATAATGGCTGTCGGGAGCAGGAGCGGCAGCGTCGTTTCTGGGCAGCGGATCGCTGGAAGATGCAGGTTTCACATCTTCAACAAGCACGGGATACTCTTTGTATACATTCAGCATCTCAGGACTATATGTAATCGTTTCTCGGTGGCCATCTTCAAACGTATAGGTTTCGCTCTCCCATTGCGCATTTTCCCACAATGGTGCTTCTCCGGGAAAAGTACGCACTATGTACCCAAGTTCACACATAGCCCACGATATATCGTGTTCTTCCAGCATATCGAGAATTGCCGAATCAAAGTCAATCTTGATATCAGCATCCCAGCCACAGCAAGCAGCAAAAGTTCCCATCTCATTTACCATCAATCCAACACCATACTTTTCGGCCATTTCAAGCTGAGGGACGATCAGATGCTCATAAACGAACTCGGGAGAACAGTTGCGCTCGCTGCTGAATCCGCTTTCACTATCCCAGAACAGGTATGCGCCACCATAACAGCCAGCGTCCCAAAGGTCGTGCGGCACCAGATAGTTTTCGTTGGAAGACCGCGGGGTTTCGCTGTCCAAACCGGATTGGATGCCGATCTGCAGGAAAGAAATGTCAATCTCCATCGGGGTCAAGTCCAAACGGGTTACGCCATCGGGAATCATAATCTCGATCGGCTGTTCAGACCGTCCTCCCATTTGCGACGATACATAATCTGTGCTTTCTCCGCTATTGAAGCTGACATGGAAAGAATGATTTTCCCACATATCTACCCAAAGAACCTTGCCGCCGATCTCACCTTCGATCACCAGCGACTCGCCTTTATATAACCATTGCGGGAAATATGGATAAGGATAGCTCACTTGTGCAGGTTTGCGGAAAATACTTGAATCTCCGTTGGTAAGATAAACAGGCGCGTAAGGATGGCAACCCAGGGACAGGCCCAGTCTGGCAGTACCTTCCATCCATTGCGGTGCCGGATTGCTGCTAAAGGATGTCAACAATACGCGCTCCGAGTCGATTTTCCGCAGGCCCGTCACCAATTTTTCAAGTCGTCCAAGACCATGCTGTACTCTGTCTGTTTCGTATCCGGGCTGCATTTCATTGAACAAATCAAAGGTGAGATAGCGGCTGGGAATACCCGCATAACGGCGAGCAAGCGCCTCCCAGTATGCCTGAATGTAATCCCATTCCGTATCGTCTATTTCGAGAGAAGAATATCCGCCAGGCGTTTCGCACATGGACAGCTGGATGTGCACGCCATGTTCAATTCCCCATGCAATCAGCTGATCCAGATCACGCAGCTCCGTTTCGTTGATCAGATTTGTATCCTTAGGATAATCAGGGTAACGCAGATAATTGAAGCCAAAGAAAACGCGCGCAAAATTGAACCCGTTTTCTTCAAGGAAGGCGAATTCGCTTTCCTTAAACTCACTGTAGATCGATCTGCACTTATGTTGAGAAAGGCCGAATCCTCTCCATTCAGACGGCAGCCGGGAATGCGTAACTTCCGGTAAATCCGTCGGGGCGCTGAGTAGTTCGTCGGTGATGATACT
>JAUMYC010000010.1 GCA_030528845.1 Eubacteriales bacterium | reverse complement strand
TAAAGGCCGCGTTGCACAGCGCATACTCCTGCGCGGCCTGCGCTGCGCGTTCGCTCAACGCGGCGTAGCGCTGCAATTCGAGCGCGCAGTTTGCCTCTTCCTTTTCCGCCTCCTCCGCCCCGGCCCGCAGCTTCTCGAGCGCCCTGTAGCGCTCGCGCGCCTGCTGCAGCGCGCCCTCCAGCGCGACCGCCTCTTCGCCGGCGGCTTTATTTTGACGGATGGCCTCTTCCAGACCGGCAGCCTTTTCCTGCGCTCTGCGAAGCTCCTCCTGCGCGGCGCTCTGGCTTCTGCGCGCTTTTTCCAGCTTCGCGCCGAGCAGCATGGATTCGCGCCGTTCCTGTTCGAGCAGATCGTATTTGGGCAGGTCGCGCTTGAGCGCGCCGACCTCTGCGGCGATGGAATCCATCCTCGGCTGCTGTGCGCTCTCCGCCTCGAGCTGCGCGGCGCAAAGGCGCGCTTGCTCCTGCTGCGCAAGCACCGCGCGGGCAAGAGCGCCCTGTTTTTCCGTCATCGCGTCGATCTCGCGGCGCTTGGCCTCGCGCATTTCCTGCGCGGGGCGTACCTGCCGCAGCGCGCGCTCGGCCCGCTCCAGCACATTTCGCTTTTGTTCATATTCTCCGCTGCGCGCAAGCAGGCTCTCCTGCTCGGTGCAGGCGCGCGCATACGCCTCCAGCATCCCGTTGGACAGCTCCGCCGCCTTTCTGCGCTCCCGCAGCCCGGCCAGCAGCGCGTCCGCCGCCTCTTTTTCCGCAAGACGCTCCTGCAGCGCCAGCTTTCCCCGCTCGGTCAGGCGCAGCAGGTTTTCCGGCAGCTGCGGGTGATCGGGCAAATACAGCGCGCGCTGCGTCTCGTCGAGCTCCTCGGGAAGGCGCAGCGAATCCGGCAGGAGACGGATGCGCACGCGCTCCTGCTCCTGTGCGCGCTGTTCGCGCAGGAGCTTTTCCGCGCGGCGCAGGTGCTCCTGAAAGAAGATATTGCGGCTGTTGTTGAACAATTTGCCCAAGATCTCGCCGCGCTCGTTGTTGCCCGCCTCGAGGAAGGCGCGGAACTCGCCCTGCGCGAGCATGACGATCTTGCGGAACTGATCCGCATTGAGCCCGACGATCTCGATCACGCGCGCGGTCACGGCCTCGGCGCGCTCGGTCGTACGGCCGTTTTCCTCGCGCAGCACGGCGGCGATGCTCGGCTTGGGGTTGTATTCGCCCGCGCTGCCGCGCACTTTGGCAAAATGGATCGTGCGCTCCACCTCATATCGGCGGCCGTTATGCGAGAACACGAGCTGTACGCGCGCGTCCTGCGATTTGGGCGCAAAATCGCTGTGCATCATCTCCGGCCTTCGGCTGCTGCCGCTGGCCTCGCCGTAGAGCGCGAAGACGATCGCGTCGAAAATGGTGGTCTTGCCCGCGCCGGTGTCTCCGGAGATGAGATAGATCCCGTTTCCGAGCGCGTTAAAATCCACCTGCACGGCGCCCGCATAGGGGCCGAAGGCGGTCATATCCAGACAAAGCGGCCTCATTCTCGTTCCTCCTGTCTCAGCGCAAAGGCGACGAGCGCCTCCGCAAGGGAGCCGAGCTCCCCTTCCGGGGCGTCCTGCTGCACGCGCCCGGCCTGCTCTGCGGCAAAGCGCACAAGCTCCGCCTCCGCCGGCGCGGGGAATTCTCCGCCCATGCGCGCGCGGTAAAACTCCGTAAAGAGCTCCTCCACCGAACGCTGCGCACGCGCGCCGCGCGCCGCGGCCTGCGCGTCTGCCGAGAGCTCCTTGGGTTGCCGGGCCATGTCCAGCAGGCGGCTGCCGTGCGAAAGGAAGAGCGCATCGAGCGCATCGAACGCGCCCGCGGGCAGCTGCTCGTCCGTGAGCACCGCGCGGATATACTCGCCCCCGCGCGGCGCAGCCGTTTCGCTGCGGATGATCTGATCAAGTTCGCCGCGCACCTCGCGCAGGGGATGCAGCGGCTCGATCCCGATCATTTCGCCGCGGATATCGCCCTTTTCCCCCATCTCCACCAAATACGCGCCCTTTTTCCAGCCGATCTCGCTGAAGTGATAGCACATGGGCGAGCCCGCATAGCGCACGCTCTCCCTGCCGATGGCCTGCGGCTTATGGATATGCCCGAGCGCGACGTAATCGAAGGCGTCAAAGGCGGAGCAGTCGATCTGCCCCACGCCGCCGACCATCGTCTCGGAGCCGCCCTCCTCGGGCGCGCTGCCTCCGTGCAGCACGAGCTGATGCGCGACGAGCACGTTGCGCTCGGACGGGTCGATGCTCTGGCGGGAGAGCAGCGCCCGCGCCGCCGCGTCGTAGGTGCGCAGCTCTTCCAGTCCGAGCGCCTCTTCCACAGCCGCCGGGAACAGATACGGCAGGAGCCAGAAGCGCACCGGGCCGTGCTCGTCCTGCAGCGTCACGCTGCGCAGCTCGCCCGTCACGCTGCCTGCGATATGCACGCCCTGCGCGCGCAGCAGATCGGCCGCGAAAGCCAGCCGCGGGCCGGAGTCGTGGTTGCCCGCCACGAGCAGCACGGCGACGCCCTGCGCGCTCAGCCCGGTGAGAAAGCGGTCGCACAGCTCGACCGCCTCGCGCGAAGGCACGCTGCGGTCGTAAATATCGCCCGAGACGACCACCGCCTGCGGGCGCACTTCTTCCGTCAGGCGCAGAAAACGCTCCACCCACGCGCCCTGGTCTCCCTGTTCGATCAGCGAAAGGCCGTGCAGCTGCTTGCCAAAGTGCAGATCGGCCAGATGAAAAAACTTCATTGTTTCCCTCAAACTCCCGTGTGTCGGTCTCTCCGCCGCAAAGGGCGGGATCATGCATCCATTATACCCCATATCCCCGCGCAAGGCAAAAGGCCGCGCCGTTTCAGCGGGCGAGCGCGGGGGTAAGTAAGGAAAAGGGCGGCTGCCGCCGCTCGCTCTTTTCCGCGCATTGTAAAGAATGGCAAAGAACGGTTTACAGATTCCTATTTGTATGATAGATTGGATGTGGTAAAAGGCTCTTTTTTTCGGGCTGAACGTTTTTTCCAAATAAACAAAAAAGCTGTGTGTGTAAATGAACGAGAGACTTGTCCAGATCTTTGTCGATTCCTTCTGGAAGCTGCTGCTGCCCGGCCTGAAAATGACCATCCCGCTGACGGTGATCTCCTTCGCCATCGGCATGGTGATCGCCGTCGTCACGGCCATGGTGCAGTTTGCCAACATCAAAGTGCTCAAGCAGATCGCCCGGTTCTACATCTGGGTCATCCGCGGCACGCCCCTGCTCGTCCAGCTCTTCGTCGTCTTCTACGGCCTGCCCTCCTTCGGCATCCTGCTGGACGCCTTCCCCTCCGCCGTGATCGTCTTCTCTTTGAGCACGGGCGCCTACTGCGCGGAGACCATGCGCGCGGCGCTGGAAAGCGTGCCCGTGGGGCAGATCGAGGCGGGCTACTGCGTGGGCCTGAACTATATGCAGATCATGCGGCGCATCGTGCTGCCGCAGGCCTTCCGCACGGCATTCCCGCCGCTGTCGAATTCGCTCATCAGCATGATCAAAGACACTTCCCTCGCCTCCAACATCACCGTGACGGAGATGTTCATGGCCTCGCAGCGCATCGTGGCGGTGCATTACGAGCCGATGCTGCTCTATTGCGAGGTGGCGCTGATCTACCTGATGTTCTCCACCGTGCTGACAAAGCTGCAGCGCATGGGCGAAAAGAAGCTCAATTCCTACGGCGCCATCAAGGAGTAAGCCATGCTGAAGATCAGAAATATCAAAAAAACCTTCGGAACAAACGCTGTGCTGCACGGGGTCGATCTGGACGTGCAGAAGGGAGACGTGGTGGCCATCCTCGGCCCGAGCGGCTGCGGAAAGACCACCTTCCTGCGTTGCATCAACTTCCTCGAGACCGCCGACGACGGCGAGATCACCTTCGACGGCGAGACCTTCCGCCCGCAGAGCGTCTCCAAGCGGGACATCGCGCGCTACCGCCGCAAGACGGCCTTCGTCTTTCAGAACTACAACCTCTTCCGCAACAAGACCGTTTTGCAGAATGTGACGGAGGGGCTCGTCATCGCGCGGAAAATGCCCAAGGAGCAGGCCGACGCCATCGCCCGCAAAATGCTTGCAAAGGTGGGCATGCTGGAAAAATGCGACCAATACCCCAGCCAGCTCTCCGGCGGCCAGCAGCAGCGCGTGGCCATCGCCCGCGCCCTCGCCACAGAGCCGGAGATCATCTTCTTCGACGAACCGACCTCCGCGCTCGACCCGGAGCTCATCGGCGAGGTGCTCTCCGTCATGCGCCAGCTGGCGCAGGAGGGCATGACGATGGTCGTCGTCACGCACGAGATGGGCTTTGCCCGCGAGGTCTCCAACAAGGTCATCTTCATGGAAGGCGGGCAGATCGTCGAATCCGGCCCGTCGAAGGAATTCTTTGACGACCCCAAGGAGGAGCGCACGCGCGAATTTTTGCGCACGATCCTGCACGAAGTGCCGGAGGCCTGAAGCCTCCGCCCCCCACGAACGTGGTTTCCCGTCAAAAAGACGGAACCTATACTAAAAAAAGCAAAGGAGAAAACCGAATGAAGAAGTTTGTATGTGCCCTGCTCTCCATGATCCTGCTGCTCTCCCTGACCGTCGTGACCGCCGAGACCGAAAAGGATATGCTCGCCCGCATCCTCGAAAAGGGCGAGATCGTCATCGCGACCGAAGGCACCTGGGCCCCCTGGACGTATCACGATGAAAACGATAAGCTGGTCGGCTTCGATGTGGAAGTCGCCGAGGCGATCGCCGCGAAGCTGCATATCAAGGCCACCTTTGTGGAATGCCCGTGGGATTCCATCTTCGCCGGGCTGGACGCCGGCCGCTATGACATCGCCGCCAACGGCATCGAGCTGACCGCCGAGCGCGCCGAAAAGTATAACTTCTCCACCCCCTACGGCTACATCCGCACTGCGCTGATCGTGCGCGGCGACAACGAGGAGATCAACTCCTTTGAGGATCTGGCCGGCAAGACCACTGCCAACTCCATCGCTTCCACCTACATGACTCTGGCCGAATCCTACGGCGCCACCGCCATCGGCGTGGACACCCTCGACCAGACCATCGAAATGGTGCTCTCCGGCCGCGCCGATGCGACCCTGAACGCCGAAGTCTCCTTCTACGACTATCTGCGCGTGCATCCGGAAGCCAACGTGAAGGTCGTTGCGCTGACGGAAGAGGCCAGCAACGTCGTCATCCCCGTGCGTAAGGAAGGCGACTGCGACAGCCTGCTCGCCGCCATCGACCACGCCATCGCCGAGCTGATCGAAGAGGGCGAGCTCAGCCGCATCTCCGAGAAGTACTTCGGCAGCGACATCACCGTCGCCCCGGTCGTTGAAGAGACCGCCGAATAACCCCGAAATACAATGCAAAGCCCTCCTCCCGTTTGGGAAGAGGGCTTTTCTTTTTCACAGTTCGATCCAATACCAGCCGCGCACATCGTTTTTCTTTTCCATGACGGCGCCGTTTGCAAGCGCGGTGCGCGCAGAGGGCTCGTTTCCGTTCTGCACGGTGATCAGCGCGCGCTCCATGCCCATTTTTCTGCATTCGCCGATGAGCAGGCGCAGAAGCTCTTTGCCCAATCCCCTGCCCCTTGCCGAAGGCGCGAGCGCGTACGCGATGTTTCCGCCCTCTTCCCGCAGCGCGTCCGTGAGAAAATGGCGGATCCTGCCTGTGCCGAGGGGCACGCCGTCCTCGCAGAGCCAGTAGGTCGTCTGCGGGACCTTCCAGCCGTCCTCGATCTCGGTCTTTTCCGCGCTCTGCACCTGAGAGATCAGCCAGAGGCGGAATTCATCAAAGGTCATCCCGTTTACCGAGTTCATGTACCCGTTTTCGTTCGCAGGGATCGCCTGCAGCATGTCGTAAACATCGCGCCCGTCGGCAATGGCCGCCTTGCGGATCGTGATCGCCATAATGAAAACCGCCCTTCCCTCCGGATTTCTGTACAGAATAGCAGGGCGGTTTCATTTTGTCAACCGAAATTATTCCGCGTTTTTGCCGGAGAGCCAGATCTCGCGGATGTGCTCGTAGACCTCGTCCGGCTCGACCACGGTGCCCGTGTGATAGACCGGCAGCAGCTGCTCGCCTGCGATCTCCGGGTTGGTGCAGGCGTGGTCATCGCGCCATTTTTCGCGCTCGGCCTTGTCGCGCAGGTCCGGGATGGGCATGGGCTTGTTGCCCGCGAGAATGGAGCGATAAGCCATGATGCCGCAGACGCCCATGTCCAGCGCCTTGTACACGTCGATGGAATACTTCTCGCCGTCCGGGCGGCCGAGGATCTTTTCGAGGAAGAAATGCGTGGCGTAGAAATCGGAGCCGCCGTGGGAGCCGAACTTCTCGGCCAGCTCCGGCGAGACGACTTTCTCCGGGTCGTAGAGCTCGTTTTCACCCACGCAGAGCTTCTCGCCCTCGCGATAGACGTTCAGCTTTTTGCCGGGCAGGCGGTTGCTCTCCATGGAGCCCTTCGAGCCGTAGATCTGATAGTTGATGGAGCCGGGCTCGCGCTTGAGGCCGCCGTGCACGGATTTGAGGATCGCGCCGTTGTCCAGCGTGATCATCTCGATGCCCGCAGTGAGGCCGCCCTTCCACATGCCCAGAGGGTATTTCTGCTTGACCGGCTGCGTCTCAAAGCCGACGACCTGCACGGGCCTGCGGCCGGTGATGGTGAGCATCGGGCCGATGGAATGGGTGCAGTAGTAAGTGGAATACATGCGGTTGCGCCAGTGGTCGCGCTCGCCGTAGGTGATGGACGGCCAGATGGAGGAGCAGTCGTGGATATATTCGCCCTCACCGTAGGTCACCTCGCCCACGTCGCCCCGTTCGTAGCGCCGCCACATCTCAAAGGTATGGTCCATATAGCAGTAGTTTTCGGCGTAGGAATACACCTTGCCGCTGCGTTCGACCGCTTCGACCAGCTCGACCGCCTGCGCCATCGTCTCGCAGGGCAGGACCTCCGAGAGCACATGCCGGCCGGAATCGAGCAGCCGGACGGCAAAGGGCGCGTGCTCGTTGGCGTAATTTGCCAGCACCACCGCGTCCATGTCGTGCAGGAAGAAATCCTCGAAATTTTCATACAGGGCGACCTGCAGCCCCACTTCCTCCGCCTTTGCCTGCGCCTTCTCCAGCGCGGGGCGGTATTTATCGCAAATGGCGACCAGCTCCGCATCGGGATGCTTCACCAGCACGTTGATCATCGTCATTCCCCGATAGGCCCCGAAAACACCCACCTTGATCTTTGCCATCGTTTCCACTCTCCTTCAAAAGGAAAATTCCATGTTAAGTGTACCATGGGAAGCCTGCCCGCGCAATCCCAAAAAGGAAGAGCGGCCCCGCGTTTTTCGTGCGCAGGGCCGCTTTTCGTTTATTCCGCTATTTTCCCGCAGTAGAGGCATACCTTTCCGCCGACCCGGCGGATCTTTCCGCAGTAGGGGCATCTGTCGCCAATCGCACGCAGGATGATGCCGACGATCAAGGCCGCAAAACAGACCAGACCGACCGCCGCTTCGGCCATGATTTCATATTCGCCCTGATACAGCTTGATACCCAGCACGCCCCAGTCGATCAAAAACACAAGCAGCGCGCAGGCGATCGTGATCGTTCCCTTTGTCTTGAGCGTCATGGCATGTCCCTCCTTTGGGGTCGCCGATGTTTCTTAAATCGCGTCGGTGATGTGGTTCGCGGCGCGCCCGGAGGCCGTGCCGTAGAGCTCGGGGCTCTTGAGGATGCCCATGGGCTTGAACTGATATTCGTACGTCCACCGGTCGCCCGCCGAGCGCCAGGAGTTCGGGCTCTGGTAGAAATAGATGCCCGGGGTGAAATGCAGCTGGGCAAAGCCATTTTGGCGCACGCCATAGAGCTTGAGCATGACGCTGTGGCGGCCCGGAGCGAGCCCGTCGATCTGCTTCGTATAGGGCGAGAAGGCGATGTTGCCCCTGTCCTCGCCGTCCACGAACACCTTGACAAGGCCGCCGCGATAATGCGGCACGCGCACGAGCAGCTTTTCTCCTGTGGTCTCCACGTCGAAATGGTAGTTGATATTGCCGCTGTAGAAGGGCAGATTCTGCGGCACGACGCTGCCGAAGCCGAGCCTGCGCACGGGCGCGACAACGGTCTTTTCGATGCCGTTCACGCGCACGCCGAAATCGCCCAGCAGATAGAAGTATTCCAGATTTGTCCTGCGGCCGATGGGCGCGCGGATCTCGAGGATGTTCTCGCCAAGGGGCAGCTTCGGCAGCGCGACGGTCTGGATGTCCTTGTCCACGAACCAGCCGGTCACGACCGAAGGCACCTGTTCGCCGTTGAGCAGGATCTGCGTTTCCTCCGCGTCCTCCAGCGCGAGCAGCGGCTCGGCCACTTCATATTCGCAGGGGATCGTAAAGCGCAGGCGCAGCGAATGCTCGATCTTCTCGGGCTTGATCAGGTACGGCTGCACGACCTCCTTGCGGCGCAGCGGGATGCCCAGCTCGGCGCGGGCGGCGTTGTCCAGCCGCAGCAGCTCCTCCAGCGGCCTGTATTCGCCGTCGTCCAGCGCATATTCGGCCATATCCAGCAGCAGCATGTTCGGCTCGTCCAGCGTGACCTGCACGCTCTTCATGATCAGCTCCGGCGCAGACAACGCGGCGGGTGCAAGCGCAGGGGCTTCGCATTCGCTCGCGTCCTCTTCCAGCTGCAGCAGCACGCTGTCGTGCATATGCCACACGCGCTCGAAGGTGGTGCGGCCGTTTTTGCGCGTGACGGGAACGGGCCTCGTCTCGCCGGTCATGGTGTCGTATTCCGTGGCGCGGAAGCCGCCGCTGAGGATGAAGCGATAGAGCGGCGCGTCTTCCACATCCGGACAGACGGGGTTTTTGCCGTTGGCCACGAAGAGCCATTTTACGCCGTTGTCCTCGCGCAGCTGATAGATCAGATGCTCCACTCTCTGGCCGCCCGCATCGCGCACGTCGATAAAGCGCAGCTCGTCGAGCTCCTTGAGGATGGAGGAGGCGTCAAAGCCCATATGCGCGCTGGCGGCGTAGAGCGCCTGCACCGCGTCGCTGGGCTCGGCGTCGATATGATCCGGGCATGCGCCGATGAACACGAGCTTGCCGCCGGCGTTTTTGAATCCCTGCAGGCGCTCGAGGGTCGTGGAGCGCAGCGTGCGGCTGCCGCAGACGAGGACAGCGTCGTATTCCATCTCGCCGACCTTGAGCGGGAAGGAGCCCTGCTCGCACTGCTTGGGCAGGCAGGCCTCAGAGATGAAATCGAAGTCGATCTGGCCGAAGAGCAGCGTCTCGGTGAGCCGCGCGAACTGCTCGTCCATCTGGCTGCGCAGCGCAGCGGTCTGCTCGGAGGGGCCCCAATAGAGCCAGTAGCTTTCGATGGGATGCACTACTGCGACGCGCACCTTGGCCTTGCCGCGGGTCATGGCGGTGTTCAGGCGGGCAAAGTGGTCTTCCACCATGGCATACTGATCCCACCAGGGGGACTGATAGCCGATGGAGGAGGGATAATCGCGCTTGGCCTCTCCCTTCATGGTCATCCACGTCAGATGCGGCACGCGCACCGTCACGCCCAGCGCAGCCTGCCAGTCGCCCTGCAGCTTGTAGCCGCGGAAATCGTAATCCCAGCCGGTCACGCCGTAGAGCTCGGAGAGCATGCCCGGCGCGCCCTGCTGATGCACGATGGACTGCGTCTGCTTGGCGGTGTTGTATTCGTGGAAATCGCAGAGCATGTCGATGCCCGGCAGGCCGAAGGAGGGATAGCAGCGCATGGCGTCGCCCACGGCCTGCGTCTGGCTGTTGAGCGTGGGCTCGCCCATGACATGTCCCGTGAGCAGGATGCCGTTTTCGGTGCACCAGTCGCCGATCCTGTCGCAGAAGACGCGCGCGAAACGCTCCGCCACGAGGTTATGGAAGCGATAGCGGGCGCGGGAGAGCTTCCGGTCGGGCAGCTCCCAGACCAGCTCCGGCAGGCTGTCGAGCAGGTCTTCGTCATAAACGGAGGCGTACTGCGCGGGCAGCTCGTCCGTCCACGGCAGGAAGACGTCCTTCTTCTCCAGCGCGAAGGCCAACGGGGCCTTGGGCGTGAACTGCGGCTCGTCCGTGAAGATAGCCGGCGCAGTGGAGCCGAAATCCGCCGCAAAGTTCTTTTTATACTGCTCGTGCGTGACCTGAATGAACTCGTCGATGGCCTCGGGCTTGAGCGTATCGACGTAGGGGTGGTCATTGAACCACGGGTCGTCCGTGGCGTGCTCCATATAGGCGTACCATTTTTCGCCCGTCGCCTCGTCCTCCGCGCCGATGCGGCGGAAGGATTCGAGCGTGCCGTCGCTGCCAAGGCAGACGTCGTATACCGCAAGCAGCTCGCCGTTGTCCTGACGGATGGTGTGATGGCCCCTGCCGGGCTCGGAGCCCTCAGCCCTGTTCGGCCTGTCGGGCGCATAGGGCTCGCTGGTGAACAGGAGGGTCTTCTTGGCATATTCCGGATGCTCCGCCGTCACCTTGCCGCCCGCCGTGCCGGAGGGCCAGCGGTCCTCGTCATAGAGCCACGCGAGCATTTTCTCGCTGCGCGCCTTTTCGATGCAATAGCGGATATGGCTCATGAAATCGTCGTCGAGATAGGGGCTGTCCATGCCGGTGCGCACGTGCATATGGAAGCCGCCCATGCCCATGGTCTTGAGCATTTCGATCTGCTCGCCGAGGGTCTCGTCCTTGAGCTTGCCGTTCCATGCCCAGAAGGGCGTGCCGCGATATTCGCACGTCGGGTTTTTGAACAGCTCCCCGCTCAGCCGGGGCTCGTTGCTTTTCGGATACAGCATCCGGATCATCCTCTCTATATTATTCTTATTGCGTATTTTCATCGTTTTCTTCTCCGGGCGTTCGCCTCCATCATTATACATCAACTTTGCGAAACATTCATCCGGAAAATCGCGCGCGGCGCGGCACAGGCCGCGCTTTTTTGCGCCAAATTCAAGAATCCCGTTCGTTTCGCGGTTTAGATTCACAAATTTTGATATATAACATCAGTATTATCTATTGATTTTTTATTAAGAAGCGTATATAATTTGCATCATCGCAAAAAACGAAAGGACGGACCTACCCATGAAAAAAAATGCAAGAATGCTCTCCCTTCTCCTCGTTCTGGCGCTGACTCTCTTCTGTTTCCCGGGCGCGCTCGCGCAGGAGGCGCAATATAACATCGGTATCATCCAGCTCGTGCAGCATCCGGCGCTCGACGCCGCGACCCTCGGCTTTCAGGAAGCGCTGCAGGACAAGCTGGGCGAAGAGAACGTCGCCTTCGACTATCAGAATGCACAGGGCGATTCTGCCAACTGCACCATGATCGTCAACGGCTTCGTGGCGCAGAATGTGGACCTGATCCTCGCCAACGCGACCGCCGCTCTGCAGGCGGCCTTCACCGGCACGGAGACCATCCCGATCCTGGGCACTTCCATCACCGATTTTGCCTCCGCGCTGGATCTGGACGACTTTGACGGCACGACCGGCTACAACGTCTCCGGCACGAGCGACCTTGCTCCGCTGGACGAACAGGCCGCCCTGCTCAACGCCCTCTTCCCCGCAGAGAGCCACCCGGTCGTCGGCCTGCTCTATTGCTCGGCCGAGCCCAACTCCGCCTATCAGATCGGCGTGATCGAGCCCGCACTGCAGCAGCTGGGCTATGAGACGCAGCGCTTCGGCTTCTCCGATTCCAACGACATCGCGTCCGTCGTGACCAACGCCGTCTCCATCTGCGACGTGCTCTACATCCCCACGGACAACACCGCCGCAAACAACACCGAGGTCATCAATAACGTGGCTCTGCCCGCGGGCGTGCCGATCATCGCCGGCGAGGAAAACCTCTGCGCGGGCTGCGGCGTGGCCACCCTCTCCATCGACTACTATGACATCGGCTATGCCGCGGGCGAGATGGCCTACGAGATCCTCGTCAACGGCGCGGACGTCGCCGCGATGCCCATCCAGTACGCGCCCATCGTGACCAAGAAGTTCAACGAAGCCAACTGCGCCGAGCTGGGCGTGGTCGTGCCGGAGGATTACGTCGTGATCGAGGGCACGCAGGTCGCCGAATAAGGCCGGCTCTCCTTCCCCTTCCCGTTTTCACGCATTCCGGGCGGTCGCCGTGCTGACCGTCCGGAATATTTCTTCATTATTTACTGACGATCCGGAGGCGAACACTTTTGAACATTCTCTCTCTGCTCAACGCACTGCCGGGCGCCTGCGCGCAGGGCCTCATCTGGGGCCTGATGGCCATCGGCGTGTACATCACCTACAAGACCCTCGACATCGCGGACCTGACCGTGGACGGCACGATGTGTACCGGCGGCGCCGTGTGCGTGATCATGATGCTCAACGGGCATAACGTATACGTCGCGCTGATCTGCGCGTTCCTCGCGGGCATGCTTGCCGGGCTGGTCACGGGCGTGTTCCACACTGCGATGGGCATCCCGGCGATCCTCTCCGGCATCCTCACGCAGCTGGCGCTCTATTCCATCAACCTGCGCATCCTCGGCTCCTCCAATCAGGCCATCAGCGTGCGCAAATACGACCTGCTGGTCTCCCTTCTGCGCGTTCCGCAGGCCATCGCCATCGCCGCCGTGTTCACCGTGCTGCTCATCGGCGTTCTGTACTGGTTCTTCGGCACGGAGATCGGCTGCGCCATGCGCGCGACGGGCTGCAACAACCGCATGGCCCGCGCGCAGGGCATCAACACGAACATGACCAAGGTGCTCGGCCTGATGATCTCCAACGGCATCGTGGCGCTGTGCAGCGCGCTCTTTTCCCAGTATCAGGGCTTTGCCGACATCAACATGGGCCGCGGCGCGATCGTCATCGGCCTCGCCTCGGTGATCATCGGCGAGGTGATCTTCGGCAGGCTGTTCAAAAACTTCGCGCTCAAGCTGCTGGCCGTATCGCTGGGCGCGGTGCTCTATTATCTGGTGATCCAGGTCGTGCTCTGGCTCGGCCTGAACACCGACGACCTCAAGCTGCTGACCGCGCTGATCGTGGGCATCTTCCTCTCCATCCCCACTCTGCGCGAAAAGATGCTCTCCGGAGCCCACAGAAAGGCGGTGCACTGAGCCATGCTGGAGATCAAAGGCATTTCCAAGACCTTCAACCCCGGCACGATCAATGAGAAAAAGGCGCTGGACAACGTCTCTCTCACTCTGGCCGACGGCGATTTTGTGACCGTCATCGGCGGAAACGGCGCGGGCAAGTCGACTCTGCTCAACGCGCTGGCCGGCGTCTGGCCGGTGGACAGCGGCTCCATCCATGCCAACGGCATCGATCTGACGCACCTGCCGGAGCACAAGCGCGCCAAGTACATCGGCCGCGTCTTTCAGGATCCCATGATGGGCACGGCGGCGGATATGTGGATCGAGGAAAACCTCGCGCTGTCCATGCGCCGCGGCATGCGCCGCACTCTGCGCCAGGGCATCAACAACGAAGAACGCGCCCTGTTTACCGAAAAGCTCGCGGACCTCGGGCTGGGGCTGGAATACCGCATGACCACCAAGGTCGGCCTGCTCTCCGGCGGCCAGAGACAGGCGCTGACGCTGCTCATGGCCGTGATGAAAAAGCCCTATCTGCTCCTGCTGGACGAGCACACGGCCGCACTCGACCCGAAAACGGCCGCAAAGGTGCTCGAGGCGACGGACAAGCTCGTGCGCCACGGCAGGCTGACCACGCTCATGATCACCCACAACATGAAGGACGCCATCGCCCACGGAAACCGGCTGATCATGCTGCATGAGGGCCGGGTCATCCTCGATATCAAGGGCGAGGAGAAAAAAAAGCTGAGCGTGGAAGACCTCCTGCATCAGTTCGAACGCGTCAGCGGAGAGCGGTTCACCTCGGACAAGGCGCTGCTGGCCTGATAAAACATACGCCCGGTAAAACGCAAAAACGAAAGGAGACGACGGCATGGAAATACGGAACCTTACGACCTTTGTGCGCGTGGCGGAGCTGCGCAGCTTTTCCCGCGCGGCCAAGCAGCTGGGCTATTCCCAGTCCGCCGTCTCGATGCAGATCAGCCAGCTGGAGGCCGAGCTCGACGCCATGCTCTTCGACCGCATCGGCAAGACGATCGCGCTCACGCCGCAGGGCGGCAAGTTTTATGAATACGCGCAGAACATCCTGCGCATGGCCGACGACGCCAAGAACCTGCTGCGCGACAGCTCCGCCATCACCGGGCAGCTGCGCATCGCCATGGCGGAATCCCTGTCCATGTCCCTCTTCCCCCGCGTGCTGTGCAAATTCTGCACCAAATACCCCGACGTGCAGCTGACCGTGCAGAGCGGCACCGCGCAGGACATGTTCAAGGCGCTGACGCAAAACGACGTGGATCTGTTCTACCACCTCGACAACCAGATCTACCGCAGCGACCTCGTCATCCCCCTGACGCGGCCGGAGCCCGTCATCTTCGTAGCCTCCAAGGAGCATCCGCTCGCCGGAAAGAAGCGCATCCCCATCCGCGAATGCCTGCGCTATCGGTTCATCCTGACGGAAAAGGGCATGAGCTATCGCATGCATCTGGACAACCAGCTGGCGCAGATGAACCTCGGCGTAGAGCCGTTTCTGGAGATCGGCAACACGGACGTGATCGTGAACCTGCTCACGAGCAACATGGGAGTTTCCTTCCTGCCGCAGTTTGTCGTGCAGGACAAGCTCGAAAGCGGCGAGCTGGTGCGGCTGGACGTGCTCAACGTGCAGGTGGAGCTCAGCCGCCAGCTCATCTGCCACAAGGGCAAATGGATCACGCCCGCCATGCAGGCGATGATCGACATGCTCAGCGAGGACGAGGGATAGAGCTACTCCAAAAAAAGCATAAGAGCCTCCGGACGTTTTCCGGAGGCTCTGTTTTTTATTTTGGGGAGATCAGCCCAGCTTGCGCCGATAATAGAGCAGCAGCGCGCCGAAGATCGCGACCGCGCACAGCAAAGTGATATACAGCGTATAGAAGATGACTTTGTCATAAAACAAGGCCGTCAGCGCGGCGACGCTCAGCAGCGCGCAGAAGACCAGCGCGAACCGGCCGCCCGCGCGCCCGAGGATCTCCTTGCGGCGCTCGTCGCCGTCCCGGATCTGCTGCCAGAGGAGCATGCCCGGGTTTTTGAGCAGGCGCCTGTTGCGCACGATCCGCCAGACGATCACGCCCTGCCAGAGGAAAAACACGCTCGTCATGCCCTTCATGACGTTGTCCCGCGTGCGCGAATCCGTGAGTGCCGTCTCCCCCACGACCACCATGAACACCAGCGTGAGCGCCAGAAGAACCCAGAGCAGCGCGTTCTGCCTGCGCAGCGAACGGATGTACGCCTCCTGTTTCTTCATTTTTTCATTCCACCTCCGAGAAATCAAATACATCCTCGATCTTCAGGCCGAAATATCGGGCGATCTTGTAGGCAAGCGGAAGCGACGCCGTGTACTTGCCCACCTCGATGGAGGTGATCGTCTGCCGCGTCGTGCCGACCGCCAGCGCCAGCTCCTCCTGAGAGATGCGCTTTTCCCTGCGCAGCTCCCGGATCCTCGTTTTCATCGCCGCCCGCCCCCTTTCCGTTTTGCAAAGTACGCTTTACAGGTACAGCATAGCACGCTTTGCATTTTCTGTCAAGCTCGCTTTGCATTTTCTCTCAAAGCAAAAGCCCTTCCTTCGGAAAAAGGAGGGCTTTTCGTTCGTTTTATACCGGCTCAGGCTTCCGTGATCTCTCCGCAGAGGTCGGTCTGCATCTTCTCGCGGATGCTGTCCAAGTCGCTGTGCTTGCCCATGACCCACATCAGCTTGGTCACAGCGGCTTCCGTGGTCATATCCTTGGCGGAGATGACGCCGGCGCGCGTGAGCGCATGGCTCACCTCATACACGCCCGGGTTGGAATATTCATAGAGGCACTGCGTGGTGAGCACGACGGGCACGTTTCTCTTGAGCAGGCCTTCGATGGCTTCGATGTGATTGCGCCGGAAATTATGCACTCCGCCGAGGCCGAACGCCTCGACCACCACGCCCTTGCAGCCGCACTGCGGCAGCACGCCGAAGAGCGCGGGGCTCGTGCCCGGCACGAGCTTGATCAGCGCGATGTTGGGCTCGATGCAGTCGTCAAAACAGAACTCCTTCTGCGCGGGAGGGCTGTTGAGGGGGATATAGCGCCCCTGCGCGATGGTGCCGATATTGGGGAAATTGATGCTCTCGAACGCATTGAGCGACATGGAGCGCACCTTCACGCTGCGGCTGCCGAGGATGATCCTGTCGCCAAAGCAGACATACACCCCGCCGGGCAGCGCCCGGGCCGAGATGATCGCGTTGGCGAGGTTGGATTTCGCGTCGGAATCGGGATAGGCGATGGGATATTGCGAGCCCGTGAGCACGACCGGCACGGGCACGCCCTGCAGGATAAAGCTGAGCATGGAGGCGGTATAAGCGAGGGTATCCGTGCCGTGGGTGATGACGATGGCCCCGTAGCCCTCCTCCACCCCCTGCCGCACCGCGCCCGCCATGATCTTCCATTCCTCGGGCTGGATGTTGGAGCTGTCGAGGGCGAACAGATCGCGGCTGTCGATATCGGAGACGTCGATGGAGAGGTATTGCAGCAGCTCTTGCGCGGCAAACGCGGGCGCAAGGCCCTGTTCGCCGGGCAGACAGGAGATGGTGCCTCCTGTGCCGAGCAGAAGGATCTTCATCGCAAAAAACGCCCTCTTTCTCTTACGGAATAGGCTCCGTCCGGACGCGCCGGACAAGGCCATTATAACACGAACAGGCAGCGCAGGCAACGCAAAACGCGCCCCGAACATTGACAGCGAGCTGTTAAGGCAGTATTATGTAGTGTAGAAAAGTATAAAATTGCGGCTAATTTGCCGTATTTGCGCTTTGGCTTGCCCTGTGCGCAGGCCTATCTTTTTCGACAAGGAAGGAACGAACATGACGTACGCCTATTATCCGGGCTGCACGCTCAAAAACAAGGCCTCTGCGCTGGACCGAAACGCAAGGCACGCCTTCCAGAAGCTGGGCGTAGAGCTGGTAGAGATCCCGCATTGGGAATGCTGTGGCGGAGCCTATCCCCTCTCGCAGGACGAGATCGCGACCCGGCTCGCCGCGGTGCGCGCGCTCAAATGGGCCCGCGCGCACGGGATGCCGCTGCTCACTCTGTGCGCCGCCTGCCATAATGTGATCAAGCAGGTGAATCGCGACATGGCTTCGAATTCCTATATCGCCCAGCGCGTGAACAATTATCTGAACGACGGCGAATATCACGGCGAGACGAAGGTGGTGCACTATCTCGAGCTTCTGCGCGACGAGATCGGCTTTGAGGAAGTGCGCCGCCGGACGACTGCGCCGCTGACAGGCGTGCGCGTCGGCGCGTATTACGGCTGTCTTCTGCTGCGGCCGAGCCGCGTTCTGCAGATGGACGACCCGGAAAACCCGCAGATCATCGAAGGCCTCCTGCGCGCGATCGGCGCCGAGCCCGTGCTCTGGGCGCGGCGCAACGAATGCTGCGGGGGCTATATCACGCTGGAGGACAGGCGGCAGGCCGAGAAAAACGCCGCAGCCCTCGTCTCCAACGCCGCCGCGCAGGGCGCGCAGCTGCTCGTCACGGCTTGCCCCCTGTGCCGCTACAACCTCGAACAGAACACGCCCGGGAGTGACCTGCCCGTTGTGTATTTCACGCAGCTGCTGGCACAGGCGCTGGGCGTAAAGGAGGCGGAGCAGGCATGAAAAACGAGGCGTATCTCCGGGAGAAGCTCCTGCGCATGAGCGGCGTGGACCCGCGCAGATGCATGCGCTGCGGCAAATGCTCCGCGACCTGCCCCGCCTACGACGAAATGGAATACCATCCCCACCAATTCGTGCAGATGATCGACAACGGGCGGATCGAACCGCTCCTGCGCAGCCCCTCCATCTTCAAATGCCTCTCCTGCTACGCCTGCATCGAGCGCTGCCCGAGGCAGGTGGAGCCGGCGAAGCTGGTGGAGGCCGTGCGCAATCTCGTGGAGCGCGAAAAGGGCGGCAGCCACATGACGGCGGACGACCTGCCCGGCAGGATCGACCCGGAGCTGCCGCAGCAGGCGCTGGCCGCCGCGATGCGAAAATACAGAAAATAAGAGGAGAAGAGCAATGCAGAGAATTGGCGTATTTGTCTGCTGGTGCGGCAGCAATATTGCCGCGACGGTGGACGTCCGGGAGGTCGCCCGCGCCGCCGCAAAGGAGCCGGGCGTCGTCTTTTCCGCCGAATATCCATACATGTGCTCCGAATCGGGGCAGAACATGGTCAAGGAGGCCATCCGCGAGCATGCGCTCACGGGCGTGGTGATCTGCTCCTGCTCGCCGCGCATGCACGAGGCCACCTTCCGCAAGGCCGCGCAGGACGCCGGGCTCAACCCCTACATGGTCGAGATCGCCAACATCCGCGAGCAGTGCTCCTGGGTGCATAAGGACATGCGCGAGGGCACGGAAAAGGCCGTGCTGCTCATGCGCGCGGCCATCGCCAAGGTCACGCTCAACGCCCCGCTCACGGCGGGCAGCCTGCCCGTCACCAAGCGCGCGCTGGTCATCGGCGGCGGCATCGCGGGCATTCAGGCCGCTCTGGACATCGCCGACGCGGGCTTCGAGGTCGATATCGTCGAAAAGCAGCCCACCATCGGCGGCAAGATGGCGCAGCTGGACAAGACCTTCCCCACCCTCGACTGCGCGGCCTGCATCCTCTCTCCGAAGATGGTCGAGGCGGCGCAGCACGAGCGGATCCGCATCTACAGCTACAGCGAGGTGACCGAGGTCAAGGGCTTCGTGGGCAACTTTAAGGCCACGATCCGCCGCCGGGCGCGCTATGTAAACGAAGCCAAATGCACCGGCTGCGGCCTGTGCGCGGAGAAATGCCCGACGAAGGGGATCCCCAACGAATTCAACCTGGGCATGGACGAGCGCCGCGCGGTCTACATCCCCTTTGCGCAGGCCGTGCCGAAGGTCGCCGTGATCGACGCGGAGCACTGCCTGAAGCTGCAAAGCGGCAAATGCGGCCTGTGCGAGCGCGTCTGCGCGGCCGGGGCGATCGACTATCAGGCCAAGGCGGAATATCTGCAGGCCGAATACGGCGCGATAATAGCGGCGACGGGCTTTGAGCCCATCCGCCCGGAGGGCTACGGCGAATACGCCTATCCGCTCAGCCCGGATGTGGTGACCTCTCTGGAATACGAGCGGCTGATGAACGCCGCCGGCCCAACGGGCGGCGCGCTGCTGCGCCCCTCGGACGGCAAGCACCCCAAGACCATCGTCTTTGTGCAGTGCGTGGGCTCGCGCGAATGCGACCCGGGCGCAAAGGGCGGCAAGAGCTATTGCTCCAAGATCTGCTGCATGTATACCGCCAAGCACGCCATGCTCACGCGCGAAAAATACCCGGACACGCAGGTCTACGTCTTCTACATCGACGTGCGCACGCCGGGCAAGAACTTCGACGAATTCTACCGCCGCGCGGTGGAGCAGTATAACGTGCATTACGTCAAGGGCATGGTCGGCAAGGTCACGCCGGAGAACGGCGTGCTGCGCGTGCAGGCGAGCGACCTGCTCGACGGCGCGCAGATGCATATCGACGCGGACATGGTCGTGCTCGCCACGGCCATCGAGCCCTCTGCGGGCGCGCGCGCTCTGGCGACCATCCTCACCGCGAGCATGGATACCAACGATTTCTTCACCGAGGCGCACCCGAAGCTGCGCCCCGTGGAAAGCCCGACCGCGGGCGTGTATCTCGCCGGAGCCTGTCAGGGGCCCAAGGACATCCCCGAGACGGTCGCGCAGGCCGGGGCTGCGGCCAGCAAGGTCATCGGTCTGCTGAGCAAAGAGAGCCTCTCCTGCAACCCCTGCGTGGCGAGCTCGGACGAGATGATGTGCAACGGCTGCAGGCAGTGCGAAAAGGTGTGCCCCTTCGGCGCGATCACCTATGCGCAGAAGGATTTCCGCATGCCGGACCGCACGACGAGAAAGCGCACGGTGGCGCAGGTGAACCCGGGCGTCTGCCAGGGCTGCGGCGCGTGCGCGGTCACATGCCCCTCCGGCGCGATGGACCTCAGGGGCTTCAGCACAAAACAGATCCTTGCGGAGGTGGACGCCATATGCAGATGAACACGCAATTTAAGCCGAAGATCGTCGCCTTCTGCTGCAACTGGTGCTCCTATGCGGGCGCGGATCTGGCCGGCACCAACCGCCTGCGCTACCCGGCGGACGTCAAGATCATCCGCGTGCCCTGCTCCTGCCGGGTCGATCCGCTGTTCATCCTGCGCGCCTTTCAGCGCGGCGCGGACGGCGTGATCGTGTGCGGCTGCCATCCGGGCGACTGCCATTATTCCACCGGAAATTATCACGCGCGCCGCCGCATGACGCTGCTCTTTTCCATGCTGGATTATCTGGGCGTGGAGCGCGGCCGCACGCGCGTGGAATGGGTCTCCGCCGCCGAGGGCGCAAAATTTGCCGATACCATGAACGAATTTGTGGAAACGATCGCCGGGCTGGGCGAAAACAAGCGACTGGAGGATCTGCGATGCAAACCACGATGAAACAGCGCGCGGTCGAAATGCTGACCGGCGGCCGGGTCGAGCGCGTTCTGGCCTGGCGCAAGGGGCAGTTTGCCTACGATCCCACCCCGCATGTGTTTACCGACGCCGCCGACCTCTGGCAGAACATGGTCTACGACGATTTCTGCGGGCCGAACCTTTCCAAATACCTGCTCAAGGAGATGTCCAAGGCGGGCAGGACCCTCGTTTACCTCAAGCCGTGCGACACCTACAGCTTCAACCAGCTGCTGGCCGAGCACAGGATCGAGCGCGAGAAGGTCTATGTCATCGGCATCGAATGCTACGGCAAGATCGACATCGACAAGGCGCGTCTGCGGGGCGTTTCCGGCATCCGCTCCGTCACGAGCGAAAACGGCATGCTCCTGTTCGATACCGTGTACGGCCTCGAGCGCGTGCCGGCGTGGGAGGTCTACGCCGAGCGCTGCATCAGCTGCAAGAGCAAAAAGCACGTCGTCTTCGACGAGCTCATCGGCGAGGACGGCGAAAAGGAAGAAAACGACCGCTTTGCAACGGTCGAGCGGCTGGAAAAGATGAGCGCGCAGGAGCGCTTTGACTTCTGGCGGGGCGAGCTCTCTCGCTGCATCCGCTGCAACGCCTGCCGAAACGTCTGCCCGGCCTGCACCTGCGAGAAATGCATCTTCGACAACCCCGCCTCGGGCTTTGAAAGCAAGGCGCCCTCGGGCTCCTTTGAGGAAAACCTCTATCACATCATCCGCGCCTACCATGTGGCCGGGCGCTGCACGGACTGCGGCGAATGCTCGCGCGTCTGCCCGGAGCACATCCCGCTGCATCTGCTCAACCGCAAATTCATCAAGGATATCAACGAGCTGTACGGAGAATATCAGGCCGGCGAGACGACCGAGGAGCGCAACCCGCTGCTCGCGCATTCCGCCGAAGACTGCGAGCCCTCCGTGGTGCTGGAAAGGGGCTCTGAATGATGGTACGCATCCCTCTGGAGCGGCTGGACGCTCTTTTCGAGGCCATCGCCGCGCAGCGCAGGCTCTATCTGCCCGCAGACGACGCAAACGGCCTTTCTCATTTCGTGCCGTGGCAAAAGGGCGTGCAGCTCTCCCGGCGCTATAACACCGAGCGCAGCGCCAAGGACTTTTTCTTTCCCCAGACGGAGGACATCGTCTCCTTTGTGGTGGAAGGAAAGACGATCGAGGTCGTCGACGAGCGCAAGGAGGCCGAGGATTTCGTCGTCTTCGGCGTGCGCGCGTGCGACGTGCGCGCCTTCTCCATTTTAGACAAGGTCTATCTGAGCGAGCCGGTCGACAGCTTCTATCGATCCCGGCGCGAGCACGGCCTGATCATTGCTCTGGCCTGCGCGAGGCCGGAGGAGACCTGCTTCTGCTCCACCTTCGGCATCGACGCGGCGGAGCCCGAGGGGGACGTCGCCGCATGGATGGACGCCGAGGCGCTCTATCTGCGCGCGCAGAGCCAAAAGGGCGAGGCGCTGCTGTTCTCTCTGGCCGGTCTTTTTGAAGCGGGCGGCGAAGAGGCAGTGCGCTCGCAGCAGGAGAGCACGCGCGCCATCCTGCGCAGGCTGCCGCTGGCCTCCTTACAGGCGGAGGATTTCACCGGCCGTCAGCTGGAGATCTTCCGCAGCGAAAAATGGGCGGAGCTGAGCAAGGCCTGCCTCGGCTGCGGCTCCTGCACCTTCGTCTGTCCCACCTGCCAGTGCTACGACATCCGCGACTTCGACACGGGCCACGGCGTCCGGCGCTACCGCTGCTGGGACAGCTGCATGTATTCCGAATTCACCCGCATGGCCCACGGCAACCCGCGCCTGACCCAGCTTGAGCGCTTCCGCCAGCGCTTTATGCACAAGATCGCCTATTACCCGGCCAACAACGACGGGGAATACGGCTGCGTCGGCTGCGGCCGCTGCCTGCGCAAATGCCCGATTTCCATGAACATCACAAAGGTCATGAAGAGCCTTGGGGAGGGAAACGCATGACGCATGACACTCTGATCCCGTCTGTGGGGGTCGTCACGGACATCCGCACGGACACCCCGGACGTAAAGACCTTCCGCGTGGTCGGGCTCGACGGCCGGAAGATGTTCGGCCACAAGCCGGGCCAATGCGCGATGCTCTCCATCCCGGGCGTGGGCGAGGCGATGTTTTCCATCACCTCCTCTCCCACCAACGCCGAATACATGGAATTCTCCATCAAAAAATGCGGCTGCCTGACAAACTGGCTGCATGCGATGGACGTCGGGCAGCAGGTGTGCGTGCGCGGGCCCTACGGCAATTCCTTCCCGGTGGAGGGCGCGTTCAAGGGCAAAGATCTGCTCTTCATCGCGGGCGGCATCGGCCTTGCGCCGCTGCGCTCCGTGATCAACTACTGCCGGCATTTCCGCAGCGAATACGGCCAGATCGACGTCGTCTACGGCGCGCGCAGCAAGGACGACCTTGTCGATTACGACGAGATCATCGGCGAATGGATGGCAGATGAAGGCGTTCGCGTGCATCTGACCATCGACAGCGCGCAGGAGGGCTGGGAAGGCCATGTGGGCTTTGTGCCGGGCTATGTCAAGGAGCTGGGCTTTTCCGCAGACAAGACCGTGATCCTGTGCGGCCCGCCCGTGATGATCAAATTCACCCTTGCAGGCCTGCTCGAAATGGGCTTTGCAAAGGAACAGGTGTACACCACGATGGAGCTGCGCATGAAATGCGGCGTGGGCAAATGCGGCCGCTGCAACATCGGCAGCAAATACGTCTGCAAGGACGGCCCGGTGTTCCGGCTGGACGAGCTCGACCGGCTCCCGGACGAATATTGAGCGGAGGGCAATGCGATGGAACAGTCTATGGTCAACGTCTATCTGTTCGGCAAAAAATACCGTGTGCCTTCGGAGCTGACGATCATGAAGGCGATGGAATATGCCGGTTATCAGCTGCTGCGCGGCTGCGGCTGCCGCAACGGCTTCTGCGGCGCCTGCGCGACGATCTACCGCATCAAGGGCGACAGGGAGCTCAAGGTGTGCCTCGCCTGTCAGACGAAGGTGGAAGAGGAGATGTACGTCGCCACTCTTCCCTATTTCCCGCTGATCAAGCAGGTGTACGATCTGAACCGGTTCAAGCCCGAGCAGACCGTCATGATGCAGCTCTATCCGGAGATCTACTCCTGCATCGGCTGCAACGCCTGCACGCGCGCCTGCA
>JAUMYC010000421.1 GCA_030528845.1 Eubacteriales bacterium | reverse complement strand
GATAGGCGCACATAATGAGCAGAATGCTGACCAGTCGGCGTGATACAGGCCGCATCGTCGATGGTCTCCGACGCGGATCCTGTCCGTTCCGCCATTACCTCTGTCTTCTGAAAGAAATTGTACAACATATATCGCAATGCCGCAAGGTCGCCGCAGCACAAGGCATGTTCTCGACCGGCCTTTGCCCGGCAGGGGGCCTTTTCGGGGATAGCTGTATCTCCCGATCTGCGGCGGTCTGTCAGATCAAATGTAAATCTCGCCCTCGACAAGGACCGCGCCGCTTCCGCCTACGCAGATGCGGACGTTTCCATGATCGTCCAGGCGCAGGCTGCTTCTGATCACAGACGGCCTGCCCATATCTTCGCCCTGCAGGATACTGCATTCATCGCCGGGCCGAACAAATCCGTTCAGATACCCATAATAGGTCAGCGCGCCGTTGGCCGTGCCCGTCGCCGCCTCCTCGTCTATACCGTACAGCGGGGCAAAATTCCTTGCCCGGCAAAGTATTCCGTCATCCGCGTCCAGCGTAAACGCGTGGACACCGACGACGCCATAGTGCCGGGAAAGTGCGCTCAGCGCGGGAAAATCGGGCGCGATGGCGCTCAATTCACCTTGGTCCGCGACCGGCAGCATGATGTCGGGAAGCCCTGTGGAGATGATCTGCGGGCGCAGCGCAAGGCCCTTTTCCTTCTGCGCCGCATAGCTGAGCCCCATGACGGAATACAGCTCGCCCCGTGCGGTTTCATCATTTATTTCCCCTGTCATTTTCGCTTCGGCCATGTCCATCATGACGAACCCATCGGAAATACTGATGGCAAGATCGCCGGAGAGCGTATGGTTGATATAGCTGCGATCATCCTCAATATACCCGCCGTGCAGCAGCGCCTTGAAGGAAGCGATGGTCGCGTGTCCGCAAAGCTCGACCTCCGCCGCAGGGGTGAAATACCGGATCTGAAATTCGCGGGCGTTCAGCCGCTTGATGAACGCCGTTTCCGAATAGCGCAGCTCGGCGGCAATGCGGGTCATGAGAGCATCGGCGGGGAAATCCGCGCCTTCCGGAAGGATCACGACGCCCGCAGGGTTGCCGCACAGGATCGTATCAGTGAACGCGTCTGCGATG
The DNA here is from genome assembly GCA_030528845.1 of Eubacteriales bacterium. The sequence goes on along the minus strand of JAUMYC010000421.1, from coordinate 501 downwards.
TAGAATTTCATGAGTGCTCCTTTTCCATGCCGATCCGGCATAACGGTCTATTCGCTCAATGCGCTCTTCAGCGCTCTGATGTTCGCTGCAGGGCCGCGGCAGGCAGCGCCGAATCCAAGGCATCGTTTGTTCTCTCCTCATGTCTGTCATTTTACCGTGTTTGTCGAAAACCACGCTGCCGCGGGCTTTCGACCCGGAATCCGCTGCGCGGATTCCTAAACCTCATCATACCATAAAACCGCAAAGAAGAAAACGGACCGAAGCTGTCCTGCATGACCGAGTTTTGCAGAGAACAGCAGGCATGTTTTTTTGATTATGGAACTATGGTCCATGGTCGTCTTTGTTCGGCAATGATCAGCGGCATGCACACGCCCACGCCCGTGAGCGCAAGACTGCCTTCTCCGGGCATATGGCCGATATAGATGCGATCAACGATATTATAGAGCATATTGATCAGCTGCGCGACCACCGTCGGTACGGCCAGCCGAAAGAGCAGCCTGC
>JAUMYC010000420.1 GCA_030528845.1 Eubacteriales bacterium | reverse complement strand
ACGGTGTCCTTGGAGTTCTCGTCCATGACGATGAACTTATCCTTGGGGGAGCGGCCGGTGTAGATGCCGGTCATGACGTTGACGGCGCCCAGCTCGGTCAGCTGGCCCTTCTCAAAGCCCTCCAGGGTCGGATCCATCTCCGCCTCGAACAGCTCTTCAAAAGACGGGTTGTAGACGATCGTCGAACCGGTAATGCCATACTTGCTCAGATCGATATTAGCCATGTTGCACGATACCTCTTTCTCTAAAAGTTCGCTTACTGAAGCCGCGCAGATGAAGCATAAAACTCATCTGGCAGGCATAGCCACAGTATCCTAATGATACCTGTAACATAATACAACACAAGCGGCGCAAAATCAATATGCTTTCGCAAGAATTGACAAAAATATTTCAAATTCAAGCCAGTCCGCGCGCCGCGTTTTGCCTGTCTGCACAACGGTTTCAGCGCGCTTAGCCGTTTCCCGGCCAGAGCGCGTCCGCAGAAACGTACCCATACTTTTCCTTATCGGGGAACCATACATGATAAAAAGAATTCGATACGACGCCGATCACGCGCATATCGCGCTGCGCCGCAATTTCCTCCATGTGCGAAGCCGTGTCCGCCGCTTCATAGAGCATGAGCATCTCTTCCCTCGCCTGAAGATCCGGCATGGGCGCAAGATCGACCGCCCCGCCGTCATTCAGCCGCAGATACTTTTTCATCATGTATCCCGGCGTATTCCCCACGACCACCTGCGCCCAGTCGCCCTCAAGGGCGATCACCCGCACGGGCGTGCCGTTGTAGTACTTGCCAAGCGACGCGCTGCCCCGGTCCGCCCGCTCGCGCAGATGCAGCCTGTCCGCCGGATCGGGGTTGGCGACGATCGCCCAGCCGTCCGGCTTCACATGCGCCTTCGCTTCCTCAAAGGACGCGGGCAGCGTATCCCAGTCGATGGTTTGCATATCGCTCCACGGATGATCGCCAAAGCGCATGACGTTCCGCTCCTGCGCCTCAAAGACGCAGCGCCGGCCGATTAGCAGCTCTCCCTCAGGCGAGAGCACAAACCGCACGCCCCACGGCCCGCATCATACCGCCCCATCGTCACGCACAGGCCGCCAATCCCCAGCGACGACGTGAAATTCTCCACGCCGTACACCGTATCCGCCGGCAGCGGCGCGCTGATGATCACGCCCGATTCTCCCGCGGCGGCAAAGACGCGCGCGCCCTGCGGATCGTCCATGAGCAGCTGCAGCATCCCGTCCTGCACGCTGCCGCCGGCAAACGCATACCCCGGCAGGAGCTCCTGCGCGCATTCGGCGATAAACGCGCGGGGCGGCCACTGCCCCGCGTATTCCTCCGCCGCGTACACAGGGAATCTCGCCGCGTCAAAATCCGCCAGCGCAATGCACGCCTCAAGAAACGTCGCCGGCAGCTCCGCCTGCGTGTGCCACGGCTCAAGCGGATTCTCGTTTTCGTCATACACGCCGACGCCGTGCACAAGCCGTCCGTCCCGCAGAAGAATTTCATGCTCCACAAGCCGGTCGCCGGCCGTCTCCCGGTACAGCTGGGACACCCGTCCCCAGCTGCCGTCCGCCGCCTTGAATGCGCTAAAGGATGAACGCCCCAGATCATAGGACCAGAA
>JAUMYC010000419.1 GCA_030528845.1 Eubacteriales bacterium | reverse complement strand
ATCGGGGCCAGCTGGCTGCGCCCGGGCAGGCGGTGAATGCGGCGGACGCGATCGACGATCAGGTTGCCGGCAAAGGCGACGCCCTCACGCATCAGCGCTCACCTCCCGAGAATGTGCCAAGAATATGCAGCACGTCCTCGCGCATGGCCTTTGTGGCGGCCATGGCCGCGTCGTGGAAATAGAGGTTCTGCGGGTGATCGGCGACGGCCTGATAGATGCCCCTGCCGCCCGCCAGCGCCTGATAGGTGTAGTAGTTGACCTTGCGGATGCCGCAGGCGATGGCCGTGCGGTAGTCCTCGTCGCTCAGGCCGGAGCCGCCGTGCATCACCAGCGGCAGGCCGTTTGTGATCGCGCGCACCTGACGGATGATGTCAAAGTTCAGTCGCGGCTTGGCCTTGTATACGCCGTGCACGGTGCCAAAGGAGATGGCCAGCGCGTCAACGCCCGTCGCGTCGGCAAATTTTTTCGCGTCCTCGGGCACGGTATAAAACGCCTCCGGGTCGTACTCGGTCAGCTCGTTGTGGAAGTTGTGCGGCATGTTGCCCAGCTCCGCCTCCACGGATACGCCCACCGCGTGCGCGAGGGAGACGATGCTGCGCGTCTCTTCAAGATTCTGCTCAAAGGGCTTGCCGGATGCGTCGTACATCACGGAGGTGTAGCCCGTGCGGATGGCGCGCATGACGGTCTCGGCGCTGTCGCCGTGATCCAGATGGACGCAGACGGGCACCGCCGCCTGATCGGCGAGGGTGAGCATGATTCTGCCCGCCAGCTCCAAAGAGATGTAGGGATCGTGCGCGGGCGCGTGCTGCAGGATGACGGGCATGTTCAGCTGCTCGGCGGCTTCCAACGCGGCGCGGGCGGATTCAAGCGTCGGGCCGTTGAATGCGCCGATGGCGACCTGCTTTTCCTCTGCGTATCGCATCAGCTCGTTTAAATTGGCCAGCATGGGCGGTTCCTTCCTTTCTGAGATTCTTCTGATTGGATGATTCTTCTGACGGATTCTGTGGCCTGCTCTTCGGCGCAGGCGCGCCGGGTGATGCCCGCGTGGGGCTTTGATTGCTTCTATTATACCGCGTTTATGCCGCTTTGCAAAGGCGGGAACGGGGCGGAGTTTTGCGATGGGGATCTGCGTTGACACGGCGTTTTTGTCTTTGTATAATGGGTGTATCAATCGCGCGGCGGGCTTCGCCTGCGCAGGGGAGGAATGGGTATGCAGACCCTGATTGCGGTGCTTGAAAAGGCGCTGCCCGTATTTGTGATGCTGGCTTTGGGCGTGCTCTGCCGCAGAAAAAACATCATCTCGCGCGAGGGAATCGGCGCGATGAAGACGTTTGCGGTCAATATCACGCTACCTGCGGTGATGTTTTCCGCCTTTGCCACAGCGAGCTACAGCGCGCGGGGCATGCTTGTTCCGCTGCTGGTGTTTGCGCTGTGCGTGCTGTCTCTGGCGGCTGGCTTTGCGCTTTGCCGTGCGCTGCGCATCCCCGGCAGGCTTTCGCCTTTTCTCTCTGCCGGCTTTGAGGCGGGGATGCTCGGCTACGCGCTCTTTGCGCTGCTGTTCCCCGGGGAGGGGTCGGCTGCGTTTGCGATTGTCGATCTTGGGCAGGTGCTGTTCGTCTTTAC
>JAUMYC010000418.1 GCA_030528845.1 Eubacteriales bacterium | reverse complement strand
ACAACATCGCCTACCGCGCCCAGCGGCTCAACAGCGATCTGGAAGAGGTGCGCCGCACCCTGACCATGCGCAGCGATTTCGTCGCCAACGCCTCCCATGAGCTGCGCTCCCCACTTACCTCAATAATGGGATTTGCCGAAATGCTGGACGAGGGCCTCGCCGACACCCCCGAGGAGCGGGAGATATGCGTGCGCACGATACGCGGCGAGTGTCAGCGCATGCTGGATGTGGTGGAGGACGTGCTGCTCCTGTCCCGGGCCGAACGGGATCAGGGTCAGGCGCTTTTGGATGTGCGGGTGGAAAATATCGCGGAAGAGGTCTGTCAGGCGCTCTCGCCTCAGGCCGCTCAAAAAAACATCTCAATTTATATTGAAGGCGAACTTGAGCTGCGGGCGGCGGAAAAGGATGTGTGGGAGATACTGCACAACCTGACGGGCAACGCCATACGCTACGGCAGACAGGACGGTCAGGTGAAGATCACGCTGGGAGATTGTCGGATTTCCGTTGAGGATAACGGCATCGGCATCGCGCCGGAGCACCTTCCCCATCTGTTCGAGCAGTTTTACCGTGTGGATCAGTCCAGAGACCCGAACGTGCGTGGCACAGGGCTGGGGCTGTCCATCGTGCGCGCCCTTGCGGAGCGCTCCGGCGGCAGCGTGGCCGTTGAAAGCCAGCCAGGCAGGGGAAGCCGCTTCACCGTGACTTTCACAAAGGAGGAATCGCAGGCATGAAAAGAATCGCTACCATCATGCTCGTGCTGTTCATGCTGCACGGCTGCGCGTATGCGCAATACTGGGATACCTCCGCCCACCGCCCGGTGGTGTGCTGCGAAAACCGCCCCGGCTGTCAGGTGCTGCAGGCGGTGATGGTCGGCAGCTTCGCCAATTTTGACGCGGAGGACAGCCTGAATCTGCGGGTGCTGTCCGCCGCCCTGCCAAGGCTGACCGCGATCACCGATGAGGATTTCGCCCACTTTTCAGAAAACTTTGACGAGGAGCCTGAGCGCGTGAAGGAACTTTACTACATCGCGCTGGGCAACTGCCTGCTGTCGGACATTATCGTTACACCCATTGCCGAGGACATGGACGCGCAGAACGCCCGCACCGTGCTCAACCTTTTCCTCGCTCCCAACGGCAGAGACGCCGAGGAACAAATGCGTACGATCCGGGAAAACTGCGGCCCGACGGACATGCTGCTCCTGTCCGAGCACGCGGGCGTCCCCCTCAGCTTCGTGGAATACCTGATGGCTGAAAGCGACACTGCAACCTCCGACGGGACTTGACATCACGCCCTTCTGCCCGCGTTACGCCCCGAAAGATATTCATTATGACAAAAAGCGACAGCGCCCCCGATGATGATCGGCTGGACGCTGTCGTTTTGCGCAGTCTGTTTGCCGTAAATTCAATAATTGAAACACGGCCTGTTTCGTGTGTGCGACTGATCTGCTGATGGATCGTGAGCGCGGCGTCGTTGATTGAAGCAACAAACGCATATACCGCCTTATTCTGTCAATTCTTTGCGGATATGAGCCGCCTACGGCAGTCGCTGGGAGAGACTCCGACGGTGCGGCGGAACAGCCTTGAAAAATGTTTTACGTCCGTATATCCGCATTCCCCGGCGATAACGGAG
>JAUMYC010000417.1 GCA_030528845.1 Eubacteriales bacterium | reverse complement strand
CAGCTGGGAGAGCAGCTGCGGGCGCTGCTCAAGGATTAAGAGAATCTGCGCGCAGCTGTTTTCGATGGAGTCAATCTGCGCGGAGAGCGCTTCGTCGGCGATGACGTCGTTGGCGCGGCGGATTTTGCGCAGGGCGTCGCGGCACGCGTACAGCACGTCCTCAAGCGCGGCATCGTCGCTGATGACCGCCTGAGCATGGTCCTGTGCCTTCTGAGCCTTGGAGCGCTCCTGCTGCGCGTGTCTGGCGGCATATTCCCGGCGCTCGCGCTCTGCCGTTTCCTCATCCGTCACCACACATTCCTCGTCCCGGTAGGTATGCCCGTCATGGCGCGCGCGTGCAGCCTGATATTCTGCCTCCGCCTGCTCGCGCTCCATCTTTTTCAGCACGTGGAATACAAGATAGACGGCCAGCAGCCCAAAGGGGCCTGCTGCAAAGAACGAGAGCAGATACCATGCCCAGCGCGGCAGGTAATCAAGTTTTTTCAGTATGTTTTTTGCTTTCATGGCGGAAACCTCCGAAGGGGAGCCAGCGCTTTTTTTGCGGATCGCTGTCCCCGGTTTTCTTTTCGGGCTTCTTTTCTTCGGGATCGATGGGTTCGCGGCGGTTGGATTCGGGGCGCTCCAGCATGTGACTGATATCGGCGGCGACGAAGCAGATATCCTCAAACAGGCCGTCGAAGATGCCGGTGCGCACGAAGTTGACGACGGCGATCCAGAGGATCGGCGCGATGATCAGGCCGGTGACGCCGGCAAGGATCATGCCGGCATACATGGAAAAGAGCATCTGCAGCGAGGAAAAGCCCGTTGCGCCGCCGAGCACGCGCGGCTCGAAGATGCGGCGGATGATGTAGAGCACGCAGTAAAGAAGAAGGAGTTGAAGGCCCATCTTCGTAAAGCCCAGCGCGATGCAGATCACGCCCCAGGGGGTGAGCACCGTGCCTGCGCCGAAGAAGGGAATGAAGTCAAGGAAGCAGAGCACCAGCGCGATTGGCAGCGGATAGGGCACGCCGATGATGACAAAGGCGATGATGATGATGCCCATATCCAGAATGGCGAAGATCAGCTGGGAGCGGAAGAAGCCCAGCACCGCCGTGCGGAAGCTGTGACCCAGCAGGCGCAGGGAGCGCAGGCCGCGTTTGCCCAGATGGTTATAGATATTCTCGCGCAGGTTGGGGAAATCCGTGGTGATGATGCAGCTGGCGAGGATGAGCACCGTCAGGAAGATGATGAAAGCCGGCACCTCCATGGCGATGCCGCCGGTGATGCCCACGGCGGAGGAGATCACGCGCGTGATCATCTGGCGCAGCCAGTCCCACGCGGTGGCGAACATATCCAGGATGGCGGACTGCAGCGCGTCATATTCCGGCGGGAGCAGATCGAGCAGCTCGCGGATATAGACCATCAGCTGATTGAACACGCTCTGAAGCTGGGCGATGATGGAGGGCAGCGCGCTGGCCAGAGCGATGATCTGGCTGACAAACTGCGCGGCGAACGTCATCATCAGCCCGGCAAGGATGGTATAGAAGATCAGAACAAGCAGATAGGAAAAGAGCTTGCGCGTCAGACGCAGACGGCGCTGCAGCAGCTGAATGACCGGATTGAACGCCCATGCCATGATAAAAGCCAGGA
>JAUMYC010000139.1 GCA_030528845.1 Eubacteriales bacterium | reverse complement strand
AAGCCGCATTTCCATATTGTCGTCTTCCTCCTTAAAAACAAAATGCCGCATCCCTGAGGATGCGGCAGCACAAACAAGCAGGCAAAAAAACGTATCCGTTTTCGCTCTCCTATGGTCGGTCCTTCGCATCCTTTCACGCAGCGGCACGCTTAATGTCAGGAATGCTTATAGTATACCCCGCAGGCAGGCGGCTGTAAACGCCTCTCCGGAACAAATATCCACGCGCTATACAATGGGCCTCAGATCCCCTTCACATGGCAGGCGATCATATCCGCATGATGCGTCCACAGCACGTTCGGGTAGACGTGAACGGCGCGGGTGTAATCCTTCCATTCCGCGGCGTCGGTGAACGCGCCCATGTGATAGCGGATGCAGGCGACCTCCTCCTCCGTCAGCTGCATCAGGCAGGCGAGACGCATGACGGATTTTTCGCCATGCCCTTTGAGCAGGGTCTCCTCGTTATAACCGTAGCTGCGAGCGCCGGCGCCCTGTGCCGGTTCCTCGATGAACGCATCCATCTTGCACAGGTCATGGAACATGCCGACGATGAGAGGGCTCTCGGCACGCTGCCACATCAGGCCGTTCGCCTTTGTCAACTCCCAAAGGGTCTGCGCGACCTCGTAGGAATGATCGAACAGGCCGCCCTCATACGAGCCGTGGTATATCGTGGAGGCGGGAGCGGTAAAGAAGCCGTGCTCCGAAAGATAATCGGTGATCTCGGCGGATATGAACGGAGACATGCGCTCGGTGAACCGGGCTACGCGAGCGGCAAAATCCACGGGGCGGTTCTTTTTTTCCATATTTTTTCGTCTCCCTTCCTGTTCGGAGCGATGGTCCTTCGCCCGACGTTGCGACTATGCGCAGAGCTTTGGGGGCGCTTCTCCGGTTCTCTCTTCCCGGAGGGGGCCAGCCGCAGTCTGTATGCAGCGCGGCAAAGCTCCGGCACCATACTGCAATTCTATCACAATCCTCCGGGCATGCGCAATCCAAATCATACTCTGCCCCGCCGCAGCGCCTTCCTTCTCCCTCGTTTTCGCTCTTTTTGCGATTTCCGCTCAGGAATAAGAATAAGTAAAGTTTGATAGAACGGGAGGAGTTCTGCCTCCCCCGACGAATTGTATTATGGTTGTTCTTCACCGACACATAGAATGAACGGCAAATCGGCAGACCCGGAGAGCCTCGGTGAAGAGATTGGCCGTCTGCCGCTTATCAAGACAGGAGGATTTTACCCATGAAGAAGATTCTTGTGGCCCTGCTCGTCGCGCTGATGTTCGTCTGCCCGGCATTTGCCCAGGCTCTGAACAGCGCCGACGCCCCCTGGTACGAGCTCAGCTCGTCCGACACGGTGCTCACCGTGCGCCTGCCCGGCAACACCAAGACCGGCCTTGTCTGGTCCTATGAGATCTCCAACCCCGCCGCGCTGGAACTGCTCACGCAGGAGACCATCGTGGGCGAGAGCGAAGGCATGGCCGGCGCGGCGACCACTTACGTCGCCAGCTTCAAGACCAATGCCAACACCATGAACGACACCAGCCTGATCCTGCGCTGCATGGACGAGAACAGCCCGGAAGAGCCGGCCGTCTATACCTGCGTTCTGGATCTGAGCACCTACGCGGACAACACGATCGAGATCAATTCCGCGCTGGAGAACGAATCCTTTGCGGATTGGTGTGAATACGGCGACGACGGCTATACCCTCACCGTGCGCTTGCCCGATGCCGGCTGGTCCTTCCAGATCGTCGATGAAGAGCTGGTCGAGCTGATCACCTGCGACGATTCCGACGGCGCCTTTGTCGCCAGCTTCATGGCCACCATGAACGCCGCCGGCGACGCCGAGGTCGTGTTCACCTCCGACGACGGCCTGCGCTACCGCACCGTCAACATGTTCGTCAACGAGAGCGGCGCCATCTTCGTCAACTGGACCGAGGATTTCGAGATCTTCGAACAGGCGCAGCTCATCTACTGCGAGCTCTGCTCCGGCTGGTATGAAGCGGGCAACATCTATCGCAATCATGTCTGCGTTCCCCAGCACGAGACCCCGAAGGCCACCGGCTATTACTCCGCGCAGATCACCGGCGGTTCCGTGAACCTGCGCCAGGGCCCCGGCACCGAATACGACGTGATCACCGTGCTCAAGAAGGGCGCCACCGGCAAGTATCTGGGCGAGTCGGACTACGACACGCAGGGCACGCAGTGGTATAACGTCACCTACGGCAAGCATACCGGCTGGGTCTCCTCCAAGTACGTCGAGATCGGCGCGCGCGGCTATGTGCAGATCGTGAACGGCAACGTCAACGTGCGCAGCAAGCCCCACACCGAGGCCGAGATCCTCACCTCCGTCAAGCAGTACAGCGTCGTCACTTATCTTGGCAAGGGCGCAGTGGACGAGCGCGAGGTCGACTGGTATTATGTCAGCGCCAACGGCAAGGCCGGCTGGATCTCCTCCAAGTATGCCAAGTTCGTCTCCTCCCCCGGCACCAAGGAAGACACCAAGGGCACCTATGTGATCATCTCCGGCGGCGACTGCAGCATGCGCAAGGGCGCCGATCTGAACGCGTCTCTCGTGACCACCCTCAAGAACGGCACCGTCTGCAACTACCTGCACGAGAAGGCGACCGACACCCGCGGCGTGGACTGGTACCACGTTTCCCATAACGATAAGAGCGGCTGGGTCTCCTCCAAGTACGCCAAGATCACCAACACCCTGCCCGAGGCCGAGACCGATATGCGCCTCGTGTACAACCCCAACCGCTACAACGTGCTGCGCATTACGGACATCTATTCCCAGAACGGCCGCGATTATTTCGTGACCGGCACGTTCGGCACTCTGAGCAACGACGGCACTCCGAAGCACTTTAACGAAGGCAAGAGCGTTACCATGCCGCTCGTGCCCGGCGCGGAAGTCCTTCTGCCTGCCGACATCTCCGACGATCTCCACAACATCGATTATGTGACCAACCCGGAGATCTGGTTCAACAACGCCCGCACCCTCATCGGCAGCGACTTCTATTTCTATGCCGGCTTCAGCATGAACGAAGGCGGCGGACTGCGCAACATCTCGTATCTCTACGTCGACTGATCCGCAGTCGCTCAGCGGCAAACAAAAGAGCCCGGAAGGCGAAAGCCTTCCGGGCTCTTTCTTTATAACGCAGGCCTTCTGCACACAGGAGCAAGCGGCGATTCTGCCCCTCGCTCACCACTCGTTCACCAGCGGGCGCGGCGTATACCACCACTGCTCGTAATCGGTGACATAGCGGGAATGCGGAATGCTCTTGTCCTGCGGCAGCGGATATTTCGTCCAGCCGAAATACGCGTTTGCAAACGCCTCGATGGAATCGTCGTCCATCTTTTCCGCGGCGGCGCGCCCGAGCTCGATGATGCGCTCCGGCTTGAGCGGCGCCTTGGCGACGGTCTCCTCCAGGCGGCGGTTGCACGGGAAGAGGATCTCGTTTTCCTGCAGGATCATGCGATAAATGCTGTACAGGATCTCCCCCACAGCGTGCACGCGCATATAGCCGTCCACCTTGCACGCGCGGATGAAATAATTATGGTTGAGCAGATAATCGCCATAGAAGGAGATCATCTTGTCTTCGCGCTCCTGCGTCTGGAACAGCCCGATCTTCGGCACCAGCTCGTCGATCTCGGGATCCCTGCTCAGCAGCACGCGCGCGCCGATGAAGGAATTGCGCGTGGGCTCGCTCGCATGCGAAGCCGCGGCCTTGATATAATCCTTGGTCATATACTTCATATCGAAATAGCCCTCGGGGTAGGTACACTCTCCGCGCACGCATTCCGCGGTCTTCCCCGCCGCCCTGCGCTGCTCGAAGACTTCGTCCGTCACGATGAGCATGCCGTCCAGGTCTGAATCCGGGCGTTCGTTGCCCTTGGCGACAGAACCGCCCAGCACGAGGGCGATCAGCCCTTCCATGCCGGCGTAATATTCCTTCATCTTTTCGATAGAATCGATGTGATGCTGATACAACGTGCGTTCGCCTCCTGTTTTGCCTCTGTTTCTCACAATTTGCCCGCAGCCGATGCTGACCCATCCATTATAGCATCCCCGCCGCGCTTTGAACAGCGCCTTCCGCGCCGTTTTTCCGCTTCCGCCGCCCGCTATGCGCCCGCACACTGCCGCATAAACCCGCGCGGAAACACAGCGCCGCGCGCGCGAAAAAAAGTATTCATCGCGTCGTCACAGAAAAAAAATATTTATAAATGCAAAATTTGCATCATAAGAAGCAGATTTTGAAATGCAGCCGAAGGAGATAACTTGATTTATTGGAAGAAAGTGCTATAATAAAGTTAAGACACAAGAGCGCCATTTTTCGTTCACGAAATATGCGCTTTTGTTGTTTATTTTGCATTCTATAGGAAAGGTAGGATACACACATGGTAAGCAAGTTCAGACGTTTTCTGAGCATCGCGCTGACGGTCATCATGCTCCTGAGCATGCTCCCCGCAGGCGTGCTGGCGGAAGGCGAAGGCACTCCGAACGTCGAGACAACCGAACCCGCGCCCTGCGAACATACGGGCCCTGAGGCTTATAGTGCAAAAGTCGCTCCGACCTGCACGGCTTCCGGACTGACCAGAGGTACGTACTGCCCCGACTGCGGCGCAGTGCTCTTCCCGCAGGAGGAGATCCCGGCTTTGGGGCACACCGAAGTCGTTGACGCTCCCGTTGCGTCCAATTGCACGAACACCGGCCTGACCGAGGGCAAGCACTGCTCCGTCTGCGGCGAAGTGCTCGTCGCGCAGGAAGAGATCGCTGCGCTCGGCCACAGCTTTGCGGACGGCATCTGCACCGTCTGCGGCGCCGAAGAAGTGATCGCCTGCGTTCACGTCGAAGCCATCGACGCAGCCGTCGCTCCGACCTGCACGGTCGCCGGCCTGACCGAGGGCAAGCACTGCTCCGTCTGCGGCGAAGTGCTCGTCGCTCAGGCAGAAGTCGCGGCGCTCGGCCACACGGAGGCCATCGACGCAGCCGTCGCTCCGACCTGCACGGTCGCCGGCCTGACCGAGGGCAAGCACTGCTCCGTCTGCGGCGAAGTGCTCCTCGCGCAGCAGGAAGCCGCGGCGCTCGGCCACAGCTATGAAAACGGCGTGTGCGCTGCCTGCGGCGCTGTGGAAGTCGTCAGCATCGCCTACATCGGCGAGACCGGCTATGCCACGCTGAACGAAGCCCTTGCCGCCGCTGCGGACAACGCGCAGATCACCCTGCACGCCGCCGCGAAGGAAGACCTCGCCATCAACAAGCCCGTCACCATCAAGGGCGCGAACGGCGAAGCAGCCGTCCTCGGCGAGATCACCGTCAACAACTCCGCCTACACCTCCGCCAAATTCGGCGTCATGCTCGATGGCCTCCGCATCGTCTCCAACGCCGCTGCGCTGACCATCAACGGCAGCGCGCTCGCCGAGGGCGGCGCGTACATCGTCGTGCTGCACGACGTCGACGTCTACACCTCCGAAGGCGCGTCCGAAGCGGCCATCGTGGTCAACGCGCCCGCGGCGGAGCTGCACGTTTCCGGCAACATCAGCGCGGACGTGGCCTACGCCCTGAACGGCAACGACGTCGCGTTCTATCCCGACGCCAACCTCACGCGCGAAGGCGGCCTCTCCGGGCTGGAACCGCCCAAGCCCGTCATGATGATGGCGATGCTGCGCAGCAGCACGAACGTGGCCAAGATCGACGGTACGGAATATGCGACGCTGAAGGAAGCCATCGATGCATGCAAGGCTCCCTCTGAGGGTGATGAAGCAAATTATATCATCACCCTGCTGAAGAATTGCGCCGAGGATGTCACCATCAAACAGCAGGACGGCGTGCACATCACCATCGACGGCGTTAACAAGACAAAGACCTATTCCGGCACCATCAACATTGAGGGCAACCACGATGGCAGCAGAGATAAAACTGGCTCACTGACAATCCAAAATGTCAATTTCTCAACGACAAGCGGCGATAAAACTTTCTATTTCATTGTATCCCATAAGGGAACGCCGAATTACTATGCCCACAACGTAACGATTACGAACTGTGACTTCGAAGCGACCGACAGCGCAGCTAAAACAGCGAGTGCTATGTGTTTCAACCAGCCCTTTGGCGTCACGATAACGAATTGTAAAGTGACTAACATGAATGTTCCCTTCTGGTGCTCGGGCGGCCGCAATACAGTAAGTATTACTGGCCTGACTGTAGAGAACTGCAAAGAGGGCATTAATGTCGGTACTGCCCCGGATGTTACGATCAGCAATTGCACGATCGACGCTGAGCTTTACGGCGTTCGCGCAGATGCTACCATTGCCCATCAGATTAATGTAAAAGTTGATGAATGTACAATCGACGCGGCGATCCCCGTTACCGTTCGTGATGCAACAGCCAATTTTGAATTGACTGTTGAGGGCGGTACACTGAATTCCACCAACGGCGGACCGCAAGTCAACATCATCGGCAACAGAGATTACGCAAATCCGACGCTGCCCTCGGGCGGCTTCACTCTCGACATCGACGAGGGTATCACGGTCAGCGGCTGCGTTGCCAAGATCGGCGACACCCACTACCCCACGCTGGAGGATGCTCTCGAGGCAGCAGGCACCACCACCGCCACCATCACTCTGGTGAACGACGTGTCCGAGAAGGGGCTCGAGATTACGGCCGGTTCGACCGTAACCATCGCTCTGAACGG
>JAUMYC010000416.1:450-1640 GCA_030528845.1 Eubacteriales bacterium | reverse complement strand
TCATCTGAATCGGCGTCACCGCGACGCTCTGTCCAAAGCCGATGCGCGCCAGATCACCCTGCGTGACGCGGTCCGCGCCGATCAGGATGCCCGACGCCTCGCCGTACAGATCGATCCCCGTCCGTCTGCCCAGCCCGAAGGCGTACAGATACTGATAGAATCTTTCGCTGCCCAGCCGCAGCGCAAGCTGGGAAAAGACAGGGTTGCAGGAATTGCACAGCGCCTGCGCCATGGTCTGCGCGCCATGGGGCGCGCCCCAGCAGCGGACGGAGCCGCCCGCAACCGACAGGCGCCCGGAGCAGTAAAACCCCTCCTGCGGCACGGTCACGCCGCTGTCAATCGCCGCAGCGGCCGTCAGCATTTTAAACGTCGAGCCGGGCTCGTATACGTCGCTGAGCACGGTGATGCGCATGAGTTCGTTGAGTTTGCCAATATCCTCCCGCGGCGGATCCGCAGGATCATATGTGGGGTACATCGCCATAGCGAGCACCGCGCCGGTGTTGACGTCCATGAGAATCGCCTGCACGCGCTGCGCCTCGTTCACCCGCGCACATTCGCGCACGGCGCGCTCCACAGCCGCCTGAACGTCCCTGTCAAGCGTCAGCCTCAGCGTATGTCCCGCCTGCGCGGGCACATAGAGCGTCACGCCGTCGGGCAGCGTTCTCGCCCGCGCATCCACCTCGGTCACCATTTTGCCCGGCTTGCCGGCAAGCACATCGTCGTACTTCAGCTCCAGACCGCTCTGACCGACGCCGTCCACATTGCAAAGACCGAGCACCTGCGCAAGGACGCTCTCTATAGGATACCACCTGCTGACGTCTTCGTCAAATATTATCCCGGAAAGTGCGCCGCTGTCCGGATGTTTTTTATCAGCACGAATAGCGCGCAGCCTGTCCGCATCTTCGCGGGAGACCTGGCGCGCCAGCGTCACAGACGCCGCTTTCCTGTTAGCGAGCTTTTTCTGCGTCGTTTCCGCCACAATGCCCAGTTCGCGCTCCAGCACCCGCGAAAGCCCCGGGGCGTCCCTGACGTCCGCCGGCGCTGCGCTGATGATGAAGCTGGTAACAGACTGCGTGAGCAGCCTGCCCCGCACGTCGACGATGTTCCCCCGGCGTGCCGCCACGATGCCGCTGCGCGTCCATTGCCGCACGCCGCGGGCCGTGAGCGCTTCCGCCTCAAAAACCTGGAGC
>JAUMYC010000416.1:0-440 GCA_030528845.1 Eubacteriales bacterium | reverse complement strand
AGAGACAATACCGCTGCGCGTCCATTGCCTCATGCCCCTCTGCGTGAGCGCCTGCGCCTGCCCGATCTGCAGAAAGGCAAGACGCGCAACAACGCAAAGAAAGAGGAGAAAGAATCCGCTCATCAGCAAAACCAGCCGCTTTCGTACGGTGGCTCCCGGTGAACGCAAGCCCTCTCACTCTCCAATATGAAGCACGTTGAGCAAGCCCAGCAGAATATCCAGCGCTTCCATTCTGGGCTCCTCGTTTTGCTGTAGCACCGTATCCGGATTGTTGTCAATCGTCTGGATATAAATCGTTTCTGTCAGCGCGCGCTCCGGGCGCAGCATATGCAGCTCGTTCTGTGCAAGGTTGCGGATGCGTTCGCCGCTCTTTGCAATCTCCAGCTGCTGCGCCAGACGCTCGCTTTCCTTTTCAAGCGCGACCGTTCGGCTCTGGTACA
>JAUMYC010000415.1:275-1649 GCA_030528845.1 Eubacteriales bacterium | reverse complement strand
GCGTCATAATGGCCGGACATGACGGGCGCAGGGGCTACATATATCACACCGCCGTGATCCCCGGACGCAGAAACCGCGGCATAGGCGCGCGGCTGGTTGAAAGCGCGCTGGAGGCGCTGGAAGCATGCGGGATAAGCAAGGTCGCGCTGGTGGTGTTTTCAAAAAACGCGGCAGGGAACGCTTTCTGGGAGCGCATGGGCTTTTCCGAAAGAGGAGACCTGACATACAGAAACAAGGCCCTTGCCGAAATGGTGAGGCTGGACACCTGAACGCTTGGGGGCTTGACTATGCTGATATATTCGATCATAATGCTCGCGGTTTCAATTGTGTTTACGGTGATCGGCCTTAAGATCCGCAGGGGCAGTATAGACCTGATCCACGACTATCATCAGCAGAGAGTGACCGACAAGGCCGGCTATGCCCGGGCGTTCGGTAACGCCATGCTCATTATGGCTGCCGCGCATCTGTTCAGCGGCGTCGCCGCGCTTTTCGGATCGGACGGCGCAGCGCCCGCAGCGGTGGCTGTGCTCGTTGTGGGACTGGTGATCGGGCTGATACGCGTCGTGTGGGTTCAGCGGCGCTACAATAAGGGCATATTCTGATATACGGGAGGTTTGAGTCACATGAAAAAACAGGAAAAGATGGAGGTTTTGGTCGGGTGTATCGAGAAAAAGCTGATGTGCGACTGCAGTTTCGAGGGCGAGAATTACAGCGTCAGCCTTTATCCAGCGGCAGTGAATGAGAAATTCGTGCTTGGGCATGAGGAATCGGACTTCCAGCTGAACGGCTGCTGCATACGCAGGTTCTCCGACCTTAAAAAGGTGCGTCAGTGCGGCGAGAAGTTCAACGAGATATGCCGTATGCTGGGTGTGACCGGCGATCTGGCAAGACCGTATGTGGATATTTCCGACTGGGAAAGTGTATTCGAATCGCTGACGCGGCTTGACATATTCGTCGAGATCGAGGATACAGACGGAGACACGTTTACCATAGGGCGCATTGAAAAATACGGCCGCAAAAGCGTGTCGGTCAGGTATTTCGATACGGAAGGCGTGTGGGCCGAATCGCGGCGCAAGATACGTTACGCCGATATTTCCGTGTTGAAATGGGGCACCCGGTACGGAAACGGCTGGAAGCAGTATTTCGAAATGACGCAGGCTTCTGAACAGAAGCGCGATACGTCAGAGGAGGATCAGAAATGAAAAAGATACCCGTGATAATCGATTGTGATCCCGGCGTTGACGACAGCTACGCTATCGCGCTGGCGGCGTCAAATCCCGAATTTGAGATAATCGCGCTGACGGCTGTCGAGGGCAATGTGCCTGCGGAAATGACCCGCCGGAACTGCATGGGACTGCGTGAGGCGCTGGAAAT
>JAUMYC010000415.1:0-257 GCA_030528845.1 Eubacteriales bacterium | reverse complement strand
CTGTCAAGGTAGGCTTCGGCGCGGAGCTGCCGCTGAAAAAGGAATACGCCGGGCTTCCGGTGGCGGTTCACGGCGAGGGCGGCGTGGGCGGCATCCGATTCCCGGAATCCCGGCTTGAGCCGGATCCCCGCGAGGCGTGGGAGCTGATATATGAGGAAGCGGTGCGTCTGAAGGGAGAGCTGCTGCTGTTCGCCGTGGGCCCCCTCACGAATATCGCCATTGCCCTCAGAAAGCATCCCGACCTCCCCAAGTATATA
>JAUMYC010000138.1 GCA_030528845.1 Eubacteriales bacterium | reverse complement strand
CCGCATTCTTTTTGACCAGCTTGCCGCGCGCGTTGGCGACAGCGTCGTTCGTTTCCGCCGCAAAGGCGACGAGCACCTGGCCCGGGCGCTTTCTGCGGCCGAGCTCGGCGGCGATATCGGGGTTGGGCTTGAGCCGGATGACCATATCCTCGCCCGTGCGCTTGATCTTCCTGTCCGCCACTTCCTCCACGCAGAAATCTGCGGGCGCGGCGCTCTGGATCACGCAGTCGGCCTCCTGCGCGCGGGACGTCACGATGTCGTAGAGATCCTGCGTGGTCGTCGCGCGGCAAAGCTCCGCCTGCGGGGGCGGGGCGATCTGCACGGGGCCGGAGGCCAGAATGACGCGCGCGCCGCGCGCGAGGGCGGCCTCGGCGATGGCATAGCCCATGCGGCCGGAGGAGCGGTTTGCGATGAAGCGCACCGGGTCGATGGGCTCGTGGGTGGGCCCGGCGGTGACGAGCACCGTCCTGCCGAGAAGGTCCTGCTTCTTGGGCGCAAAGAGCTCTTCGATCGCCTCGACGATGGCGGAGGGCTCGGACATGCGGCCGATGTCTTCGTCTCCGCAGGCCAGCACGCCCTTTTCCGGGCCGACAAAGCGCACGCCGCGGGCGGCGAGGGTCGTCAGGTTGGCCTGCGTGGCCGCGTGGCGATACATATTGCAGTTCATGGCCGGGGCGACGAGCACCGGGCAGACCATGGCCAGCGCCGTGGTGGAGAGCAGATCGTCTCCGATGCCGCAGGCCATTTTGGCGATGATATTCGCCGTGGCGGGCGCGACGACAAAGGCCTCGGCCCATTTGGCCAGAGAAATATGCCCGATCTCGAAGGTGTGATGGAATTCATCGATGGAGACCGCGTTGCCGCTGAGGGTCTCCAAGGTCAGGGGCGAGATAAACTCTGCGGCGTGTTTCGTCATCACCACGCGCACCTGACAGCCGGCCTTCCTCAGCCGGGAGCAGATCTCCGCCGCCTTATAGGCCGCGATGCCCCCCGTGACGCCCAATACGATCCTTTTGCCTTGCATGTTGTCCCTCTCAGGCTTCCTCTTCGGTGCGGACGTAAGTGATCAGCCCGCGGTTGATCTCTTCGATGGCAATGGCCAGCGGCTTGGTCTCTTTGGTGTCCAGCAGGGGCTGGGCGCCGCCGATGATCTCGCGGGCGCGCTTGCTGGCCTCTACGGCAAGGGTATAGCGGCAGTCCACTCGCCTGAGCAGATCGCCGATCGGGGGTTTGATCATCATTTGGAATGCGCCTCCTCAAATTCATTATAGAGATTTTCAAGCAATTCTCTGCGGCTGTGCAGATGTTCCGCTTCGATAATGGAGCGCACCTGGCGCACAGCCTCGCCAAGGTTTGCATTGACCACCAGATACTTGAACTTTTCCGCCTCGCGCACCTCGGCCTCTGCGTTGCGGATGCGCGTCTGCAGCTGTTCTTTGGTCTCGGTGCCGCGGCCGGAGAGCCTGCGCACCAGCTCCGCGCGCGTGGGCGGCAGGATGAAGATGCCCACCGTCTCGGGCATGTTTTTGAGCACCTGCAGGCTGCCCTGCACGTCGATCTCCAGCAGCACGTCGTGCCCTTCGGAGAGCATTTTTTCCACATAGCTGCGGGGCGTGCCGTAGCAGTTGCCGTGTACGTTGGCCCATTCGAGCATCTCGCCTGCGGCGGTCATCTGCTCGAAGCGGTCCTTGGTCACAAAGAAATAGTGCACTCCCTCGCTCTCCGCCGGGCGGGGCTGGCGGGTGGTGCAGGAGATGGACAGGCGCAGCTCCGGGCTGAGCTTGAGCAGCTCCCGGACGATCGTGCCCTTTCCCACGCCGGACGGGCCGGACATCGTGAACAGTTTGCCTCGTTTCACTCTGCGGTACCTCCGTTTGCTTTGGTTTCGCTTTCGGCTTATTCTACGTTCTGTACCTGCTCGCGCAGTTTTTCGATCTCGCTTTTGCATTCCACGACGCAGCCGGTCACTTCGATATCCTGCGTCTTGGAGCCGATGGTGTTCACCTCGCGGTTCATCTCCTGCACGAGGAAATCGAGCTTGCGGCCGATGGGCTCGGTCGCCATGGCCATCTCGCGCAGCTGGCCCAGATGGCTGGCCAGGCGCACCAGCTCTTCGTCGATGGCGCTGCGGTCCGCCACGATGGCCGCTTCGGTCAGGATGCGGCTCTCGTCGGCCTGATTGTCGATCAGCTCGCGCAGGCGGGAGGTGAGCCTCTGGCGATATTCCTCCTGGATCTTCGGCCAGCGCAGCGCGATCTTCTCGCGCAGGGCCGCGATGTTCTTTTCCCTCAGCAGGAAATCCTGCTGCATGTTGCGGCCTTCCTTTTCGCGCATGCGGTCGTTCTCCGCCAGCGCGCCGCCCAGCGCCTCGGCCATGAGGCCCTTGAGCGCCTGCTCGTCCTCCTCCGCCTCGGAGATGACGAGGACGTCGTGGAAGGAGGCGACGCGGCTGAGGGTGCGGTCGTCATGCAGACCGTAGAGCTCCTTCGCCTCGTCCAGCGCCTTCATATAGCCGCTGAGCAGGGCCTTGTCGATGGAGACCTGCTTGGAATCCTCGCGAAGGTTGCGGTAGGTCACATATACATCCACATGGCCGCGCTTGAGCGTCTCGCCGATCTGCCTGCGCATCTCGTCTTCCATGGAAGAAAAGCTGCGGGGCATGCGGAAGGAGAGGTCGAGAAAGCGATGGTTCACGCTCTTGACCTCGACCGTCAGCTGGCGGCCGTCCTTATCGATGGTGCATCTGCCGTAACCGGTCATGCTGCGCATAGTGTTGCTCCTCCGTATCTGCATCGTTTGCCCCCGGCCCGCGCCGCAGGATATCTTATCCTGACAAGTATACCACAACCTGCGGCGTTTGGGGCGGCTTTTTCGAACTTTAACTGCCGCCTGTCAGTTTTCCGCGCTTTTTCCGATGCGGCGCAGGAATTCTTCCTCGTCGATCACCTCTACGCCCAGCGAGCGCGCCTTTTCCAGCTTCGAGCCCGCCTTCTCTCCGGCCAGCACGAAGCTCGTGTTCTTGGAAACGCTGCCCGCGGCCGCGCCGCCCGCCTGCACGACGGCCTCCTCGGCCTGCTGGCGGCTCATCGTGCGCAGCGTGCCCGTGACGACCACCTTCATGCCCGTCAGCGGACCCTCCCCCGGGCGCGCCTGCTCCCATTGCGGCGCGACGCCCATGGCAAAGAGCCGCTCCACGCCGCGCGCGTCGGCTTCATTTTGGAAAAAGCCGATGATGCTCGCCGCGACGACCTCGCCCACGTCGCCGATGGCCGTGAGCTCCTCCGCCGTCATCGCGCGCAGCTTTTCCACGCTTCCCGCGTGCGCGGCAAGATCCCGCGCGGTCTTGCGGCCCACGTTCGGGATGCCGATGGCAAAGAGGAACGCGTCCAGTCGGCAGTTTTTGCTCTGTTCGATCGCCTGCAGGAGCTTGAGCGCCTTTTTCTCGCCGAAGCGCTCCAACTCGACCAGCTGTTCTTTTTTCAGCGTATAGAGCTGCCACGGCTCGCGCACGGAGAGCTCCTGCGCCAGCTGCATGGCCGTCTTTTCCGAAAAAGTGTCGATATCCATGGCGTCGCGCCCGGCAAAATGCGTCAGGCGCATCACGCTCTGCGGCAGGCAGCCCTCTCTGTTCGGACAGAACAGATGCGCGCCGTTTTCCACCAGCGCCGCGCCGCAGGCCGGGCAGCGCTCCGGCTTTTCGATGTCGCGCTCTCCGGGCATCTGCTCGTCCACCCTGCCCATGATCTCCGGGATGACCTCGTTCGAGCGGCGCACCCACACCTTCGCGCCGATGCGCACCTTTTTGCGCAGGATGTCGCCCCAGTTGTTCAGCGTCGCCCGCTGCACCGTCGCCCCGGCGATCTCCACCGGGTCCAGATGCGCCAGCGGCGTGAGCTTGCCCGTGCGGCCCAGCTCCCACGTCACCTCGCGCAGCACGCTGGTCTCCTCCTGCGCTTCGAATTTGAACGCGATCGCCCAGCGCGGAAACTTCTCCGTCGCGCCCATGGCCTCCCGCAGACCAAAGTCGGTTATCTTGAGGATCGCGCCGTCGATCATATAATCCAATTTGCCCCGGCTTTCACCCACCTCGCGCACTTTCCGGATCGCCTCTTCGATCGAGTCGGCCTTTTGCAGATACACCGGGGTCGGAAAGCGGTTTTCCCGCAGGAAGTCATACATCTCGCGGCTGTCGGCAAACTCTTTGCCCTCGATGTAGCCCACGTCGTAGAACACGGCGTCAAGCCTGCGCTCCGCCGTCACGGCCGGGTCGAGGTTGCGCAACGCGCCCGCCGCGCCGTTGCGCGCGTTTTTCAGCGGCTCCGCCGCCGTTTTGTTGTATTCCTCCAGCACGCTCAGGCGCATGTACGTCTCGCCGCGCACTTCGAGTTTTCCCTTGTAGGGGATCGTCAGCGGGACGGAACGGATCGTGCGCGCCTGCGGCAGAATGGCCTCGCCCACCTCGCCGTTGCCGCGCGTCGCCGCCTGCACGAGCACGCCCTCTTCATACGTCAGGCAGATCGTCAGGCCGTCGAATTTATGCTCGATCATGTACTGCGGCTGCGCGCGGCCTTCCTCGCGGGCCCATTTTTCCGCGCGGGCAGCCCAATCCAGCAGGGCCTGCTCGGTCTGCGCCTTGTCCATGGAGAGCATGCGCACCAGATGCCTGTGCTGCGCAAAGGCCGCAAGCGGCTCCGCACCCACGCGCCTCGTGGGCGAATCCGGCAGCGTCACACCCGTTTCCGACTCCAGTCGCTTTAACTCTTCGTAGAGCGCGTCCCACTGCGCGTCGGAGATCAGCGGGTCATCCAGCACATAATAGGCATAGCTCGTTTCGTTCAGCCGGGCGACCAGTTCCCGCATTCGTTCCATTCCGCTGCCGCCTTTCCGAAAACAGACCAACGCCTGTTTCACTTGCATTTTAGACTACGGTCGGTTTATTCCGCGATCTTCACCACCGGCGCCGTATCCGCCGGGAAGACCTTGTCGCCCCGCTCGTCAAAGCGGATCACGACGCGCATGGAGCCGTTGACGTCCTTGAACTCAAGCACCGTACCCTTGCCAAAGAGCCTGTGCAGTACCCTGTCGCCCTCGTGAAAAAGCTGCGTTTTCTGCACGCTGTGCGCGGCGCTGGCCACGACTTTCCTCTCCTGCGCGGGCGAGGCCGGGCCAAAGCCCTTGCGCAGCCCGGGGATGCCCAGCGCCATATCCGCACCGACTTTGGTCGGTCTTGCCGCTCTGGGCAGCGTCGCGGGCTCTGCGCGGCCCGAGGAAACGGGCTGCGGGGCGCTCTTTCTGCCGCTGTCGAGCAGCTCCGGCGGGATCTCGCCGAGGAAGCGCGAGGCTTCGTTCATATTGCGGCTGCCGTAGAGCGTGCGCGAGCGCGCGTTGAGCAGATAGAGCTTTTTCATCGCTCTGGTCACGCCCACATAGCACAGGCGGCGCTCCTCTTCCATCTGCGTTTCTTCAAACTGCGCGCGCATGGTGGGGAAAATGCCCTCTTCCATGCCGGCGATGAACACGACGGGGAATTCCAGACCCTTGGCGGCGTGCAGCGTCATGAGCGTCATCGCGCTGCGCGCGCCCTGCATGCCGTCCAGATCGGTCACCAGCGCCACGTTTTCGAGGAAAGCCTCCAGCCCGCCTTCGGGGTCCTGCTCGGTGAACTGCGTCACCGCGCCGACAAATTCCTGAATATTCTGCAGGCGCGTGGTATTCTCCTCGCTCTTGACCTTTTTGAACTGCTCCTCATACCGCGTGATCTCCAGGATCTTCTTCACCAGCTGATCCGCAGGCAGCTCAAAGCGCAGCTCGAACATGGTCTGCAGCTGGTTTGCAAAATCCTCCACGGCCATGGCTGCGCGCTTGGGGAGGCCGATGCTCTGCCAATCGAGCACGGCCGCAAAAAAGGACACGCCCTCGCTCTGCGCGTGCTGCAGGATCTTCTCCTGCGTGCTCTCGCCGATGCCCCGCTTGGGCTCGTTGAGGATGCGCATGGCGGACACGTCGTCGTCCGGGTTGTTGAGGGTGCGCAGGTACGCCACCAGATCGCGCACTTCCTTGCGGTCGTAAAAGCGCATGCCGCCGTAGACGCTGTAGGGGATGCCGGAGCGCACGAGGGCTTCTTCGATGACGCGGGACTGCGCGTTGGTGCGGTAGAGCACGGCCATGTCGCCGTAGGAGATCTCCTCTTTGCGCTGCAAAGAGGCCGCCTGCATGCAGATCCAATGCGCCTCGTCGCGCTCGTCCAGCGCCGAATAGGCGTGGATCTTCTCGCCGGACTGCGCCTTCGTCCAAAGGCTCTTTTCCTTGCGCCCGGCGTTGTTGCGGATGATATGGTTGGCCGCCTCGAGGATGTTGCCGTCGCTGCGATAGTTCTGCTCCAGCTTCACGACCTTGCAGCCCTTGAAATCCTTCTCGAAGTTCAGGATATTGCGGATATCGGCGCCGCGCCAGCCGTAGATGGACTGGTCGTCGTCGCCCACGACGCAGATGTTGCGCTCTTCGTTGACCAGCAGGCGCACCAGTTCATACTGCGCCTGGTTCGTGTCCTGATATTCGTCCACGAGGATGTTGGAAAAACGCCTGCGGTAGCCCTCCAGCACGGGCGGGTTGTTCACCAGCAGCTCCAGCGTCTTGACCAGCAGGTCGTCAAAATCCAGCGCGTTGTTCTCGCGCAGCTGCTTGTCGTAGATCTCCATGATCCGGAAGATCTTCTCGTTTTTCGCATCCGGCCTTGCGCTGCGCAGCCATTCCTCCGGCGAGAGCAGCTTGTTCTTGCGGTCGGAGAGGATGG
>JAUMYC010000414.1 GCA_030528845.1 Eubacteriales bacterium | reverse complement strand
GTCTATGAGGAAACGAGCGCCAACTGCCGCACGTTCTTCCACTTCGGCGGGGCGAACGACCACTTTGACGTTGAGGACGTCGATTACGGCGCGCTCACCCAGCGGATTTACCACGTCGCCTATCCCCTGCTGCTCAAGTCGCTGGATCAGCCCGACGCGCAGTACGGCACGCGCATGGCGCGCATGCTCGCCTGTGCACAGCAGGCCGGGTGCCTGACGTCCATGGACGTGGTCAGCGAGGATTCGGATCGGTATCAGCAGATCATCTGGCCGGCGCTTCACTACACAGACTACCTGACCGTCAACGAGCTGGAAGCGTCGCGCATCACGGGTATTCCGCTTGTGCGCGAGGACGGCAGCCTGATGGAGGAAAACATGCCCCGCGCGCTTTCGCGCATGTTTGAACTGGGCGTCTCCCGCTGGGCGGTCATCCATGCGCCGCAGGCGGCGTTCGGCATGGACGCGCAAGGGCATTTTGCTCACGAAAAGGGCAGGCAGGTGCCGCCGGGGTTCATCAAGGGCACCGTCGGCGCGGGCGATGCGTTCTGCGTGGGCGTGCTGCTGGCGGCGTATCGCGGCGCATCCATCGACGAGGCGCTCGCCTATGGCAACGCCTCCGCCATCCAGTCCCTGCAGGCCGATACGCCCAACGGCTCGATGACGACCATCGAGGAGTCGCTCCGGCTCTATGGCGCGCTGCCCGTCAACCCCTGAGAAAACCGGATGACATCATGCAACGCGCCTCTTCCCCATATGCCGGAATCATACAACCTCTCCGTTACGGCAGACGCCGTGCCGCCTCCCCTTGCACAGGAGGGGCAGGGATTTTTCCGATAGACAAAGCCCGTTCGTCCCCGATTGAGGGAACGAACGGGCTACTGTTATTATTTTAGGAAGACTCTGCTCACAGATACCGGTGCCTTGTGATCACGCCAGGCCCTTGAGCCTCTTTTCAAGGTCATAGCCCTGCATATAGGCGTCCATCGCCTCGGCGACCATCTTGCTGTGCGCCACAGCCTCCACGACCGTACGCGCGCCCGCGACCACGTCGCCGGAGGCGAAGATACCCGGACGGGTCGTCCTGCCGTATTCGTCGGCGACGAGCAGGCCGCGGCCGTTGGCCTTGAGGCCGTCGGTCGTGTTGACCAGGCGGCTCTTGGGGCCCTGGCTGATGGAGATGATGGTGCTGTCCGCCTTGTAAAGGCGGGCGGACCCCTCAATCGCGGAGAACGTGCCGTCGTCGTGCTCCAGCACATCCTCGCAGATGACGCCCTCGTCGACGATCTCCACCGGGCGCTTGTTGTAGACGAATTCCACGCCCTCCAGCACCGCATAGTCATACTCGTGCTTGGAGGCCGCCCCCTTCTGCGTCAGAGAGAAGCAGGTCACCTTGCGCACGCCCTTGCGCAGCGCCGTGCGCGCCACGTCCATGGCGGCGTTGCCCGCGCCGATGAGGTTGATGCTCTCGCCCAGGCGGTAGCTGTCCGGGTTGTTGAGGTAATTGATGCCAAAGTGCACGTTGCCCAGCGTCTCGCCCTTGATATGCAGCGTATTGGGCTGCCACACGCCCGTGCCCACAAAGATGGCCTTGTAGCCGTCGCGCAGCAGATCCTCGATGCCGATCGCCCCGCCGATGGCCACGTTTGGGCGCACC
>JAUMYC010000413.1:433-1659 GCA_030528845.1 Eubacteriales bacterium | reverse complement strand
ATTGCCCTCGATCGTCGTCAGCTCATACATACCGTCGCCCAGTTCCTTCACGCTCTCCACAATGCCCACATGCGTATACGGCGTAGAACCTCGCTTGCCGTAGATGACGATATAGCCGGGCTTAGGGATTGCTTCCATCGCTTCCGCCTGCTGCCAGCGGCCATGCGCATCAAAAACATAATACACATTGCCCACGCGGCCCTCCATGGCGGAGATTACATCGCCCTCAGCCACGCTGACGTCCTGCTTATGCTTGATGAGCTGAACGCCGCTATGCTGCGCGCAATAGATCTGGAAGACCGAACACCAGCCAATCTCGCGCTTATCCTGATAATACCATTTGGTATACTCATTCGCTTTGGGCAGCTTTTCAAAGGGATACTTTTCAAACTGGGCGCGCGCAAAGAGAACGAAGTTGCGCGCCTCCAGCGGCATATCCTCCGGAAATTCGAGATCATATGTCTCCAGCTCACCCTCTGCCTGCGTGGCAATCTTTGCTGGCGGAATATCCATTTTCGCCGGCGCCGTATCCGCCATTGCGCCGCTTACAAGCAGCATGCAGGCGAAGAGCGCCATGAGAAATTTTTTCATCGTAAATCCTTTCGTGGGCTGCCGCCCACACCCGCTCGGGGATTGCATCCCCGAACCCCAGCCTGGGGACGTTGTCCCCAGACCCCTTCTTTGCTTCGCACCTGTTTGAAGCAGCCTTGCAATCAATCGCCCATCACAAGCGCAATCGTTCCTTCAATCGGATACGCCTTGCCCTCTCCATTTTCCATCACAATCACATGCCAGTCCGGTTCACTGCACGAAACCGTATAGCGGCACTGGCTGGGCGAGATGCGCTCGCTGGCAAAGCTGAGCTTTGCATCGCCGATTTCGACGTTATCCAGCTTCCAGCCGTCCCATCCGATCGGCGTGTGCGGCACAAAGCTGATCGTCTTTCCTGCTGCCTCCGGCTTGATGCCAAACAGGCTTTCCGTCATCGGCCAGATAAAGCCTGCCGCGCTGCGCGCGCTAAGCAGCACGCCGCTCTCCTCCGCCTTCATCGCGCCCGGCATCACGTCTCCGCCCGCCTTGGCCATCATGCTCAGGCAGCCGATCATCTGTTCCACATGGCCCGCGCGGCCATGATATGCCGCCAGCTCATACAGCGGCGCATGCTCGCGCAGGGTTTCCTGTTCTGTCGGTACAATGGACTTGAGTACATCAAGCATCGCGCTGTC
>JAUMYC010000413.1:0-423 GCA_030528845.1 Eubacteriales bacterium | reverse complement strand
GATATCCTCACGGATATCATCAAAATTGCGCGTCGCGCGGCGCAGGTAGCTGATGCACAGGCCCGTCGTGGGCAGTATCTCACGGGCAAAGTCCACATCGCCTGTCCAGCGGAGCACGCGATGCACGAGCGCCACAAACAGCGCGCTCTCCTTCACGCCGCCAATCTGGCGGATCTTTCCGCTGCGTGAGATCCGCTTGGCCAGGCGGCCCGGCGCAAGCTGCGCCTCCTCGCCAATGGCAACCAGCGTACGCAGCATTCTCTGCACCGTCTCGCCGCCGCCCAGCGGCAGCAGCGCGCTCATCGCATGCGCAAAACCCTCGCCAAACAGCGATGGATGCTCCGGCAGATCGATACACATGCCCACGCCGCCGCGCGGCAGTTCGCGCGTCAGCCAGTCGCCGTATATTTTCGCCCAGTTCCA
>JAUMYC010000412.1 GCA_030528845.1 Eubacteriales bacterium | reverse complement strand
TAGGGCGTATAGAGCTTGACGTATCTGGGCACCTCGGGCCGGGGACCGACGAAGCTCATTTCGCCCACGAACACGTTGAGCAGCTGCGCCAGCTCATCAAGCTTCGTCTTTCTAAGCAGCGCGCCCACGCGCGTGATGCGGCTGTCGCGGCCGACGGTGATCTGCAGCCCCTTCCGGTCCGCGTCCACCACCATCGTGCGGAATTTGAAGATGCGGAATTCCTTTCCGTCTTTGCCCACGCGCACCTGACGGTAAAACACGGGACCGGGATCGTCGATCTTGATCGCCAGCGCGACCAGCAGCAGCACCGGCCAGAGCACGGCCAGCGCGCAGCCGGAGATCACAATATCCATCAGGCGCTTGAGCGCCAGATGCACGCGGCGCTTCTTAAGCACCTTGGCAATGTCCATTTTTTCCATATTCGGCATGTCCGTCCGTTCTTTTGTTGTTGGCGCTCCGCTCACACCCGGTCAAAGACATAGGTAAAGAGGAAGCATAGGGTAAACGCCATGCGGTATTTCATCAGCAGCAGGCGGACCGCCAGCTGCGGCGCGCTGCGCGCAAAGCGTAGGGGATGCGCGTCTTTAAACCACGCGCGCACGTCGCTGCGGTTCATGTACGCCCTCGCTTCCCGCACGCGCCGGGCAAAGCCGTAGGGCGAGGCGGGGAAGCAGAGATTGCGCACCGCCGTCACCGCCATCTTGCGCCGGCGGATCACCATGCGGCGCATGCATTCCGCCTCGCCTTTGAGCAGCGCCTCGATCGCGTCGTTGCTGGCGTCGTGGCTGGCGGGCACATACGGGCTGTAGCGTTTGGTGACGCTGCCGCCGTGGAAGCGGTAATGATAATACGCCTCGTCAAGGGCGACCGCCGCGCGCGCAGAGAGCATGCATTCCACGATGAACAAAAGATCCTCCGCATATCGGATGTCCTCGCGGAAGCGGTGACCGCTGATCAGTTCCCGCGCAAAGAGATTGCGCGGCGTATAGCCGGAGAGCGGCAGCTCGTCGCTGTCCGTTTCCCGGGAGAGCATCGCGGGAATGAGCGTGCTGCGGATGGTCTTTTCATCAAAGCGCGCGCCGGTTTCAAACCCCAGCGGCACGTTCTCCTGACGGTTTTCGTAATCCTTGAAGACGCGGCAGAAGGAGACGTCCGCATCGCGTTCCTTCGCGATGCCATAGAGCCGCGCATACATCTGCGGCTCGATGAAATCGTCCCCGTCGCAAAAGCCCACGTATTCGCCCTGCGCCGCCTCAATGCCGGCGTTGCGCGCCGCGGATACGCCGCGGTTTTTTTCAAAGGCGATCACGCGTACGCGCGCATCCTGCGCCTGCGCCGCGCGGAGAATCTCAAGGGAATGATCCGGGCTGCCGTCGCACACGAAGATGAACTCCATCTCCTCAAGCGTCTGCGCCCGCAGGCTGTCGATGCACGCCGGCAGAAACGCCTCGCAGTTGTAGACCGGAATGATCACCGATACCCTGATCATTCCTCAATCGCCTCCGCTGTGCGCTGCGCCAGATCCGCGCGCCAAAGCGGCGCCTGAACCAGCAGATACGTGCAGCCGATCACGGAGAACGGCGCATAGACCGATTCAAACATGCCCACCAGCACGAACACCGCGCAGAATGCCAGCGGCGTCGCGGCGTAGGGGCTGACC
>JAUMYC010000411.1:271-1661 GCA_030528845.1 Eubacteriales bacterium | reverse complement strand
CAAGGAGCTCATGAAGTAATTATCCGCAACAAAAAGAAGCTGCAGATACGCTGCTGCTTCTTTTTTTGTTGCTTCGCGCCGTCTTCAGATCGGAAAGCGCATGCCCACGCCCATGCCCGCGGACGGGGAGATCGCCGTCTGATACCACTGCACGGAACGCGCCGGATCAAGCGGCGTTTCCTCCAGCTCCTCAATTCTGTCGATTTCCCCGGCGAGATAACGCAGGATCACGCGCTGCACGTCAAAAAGCCGTCCCTGCATGCTGCCGTAGCGCAGGCAGATGATCTCCCAGCCAAAGCGCTTGAGATCCCGCTCCCAGAGCGCGCGGTGCGCGGCGAGCAGCGCATCGTATTGCCGCATGAGCGACGGAATTCCGCTCTGCGCAAATTCCCCGAGCCACGCCTTATCCCGCGCCAGATACCGCGCGCGGATTTCCCGCACGGCTTCGCCCTTGGCAAGCGCCGTTTCAAAGACGCAGACAGCGTACGCCAGTTCCGGATTTTCCTCTTTTTCATTCAGCGCAGCGAGCACTTGCTGCGCTTTTTTCATGCGCGCAAGTTCCGCATCCAGCGCGCTGCCCTGCACCTGCAAAAGCGGATAGAGCAGATCGCTCCAGATCAGCCCCTTGCCCGCGGCGAGCTCGCCGGCGTCCCTGTAGAATTCGCCCATCGCTGAAAGCGCTCCGCCGGGCAGACCGCTGACGCACGCCCCGGCAAGGTCGATCTCCTCCTGCTGGCAGCCCTCTCCCTGCCAGCAGGCCTCCGAAAAGATCGGCAGCAGGCCAAGGGCGAGGAACACGTCCGTCTCCGCCGCGTCGTCGCCCCACATCGTGGCGATCACCGTCTGCACGCGATGGCGCGCACAGGCGGCAAGCGCCGGGCGCATCGTCGCCTGCGTCCGCTTGACATGGGGCAGAAAGCCGCTCCACGTCCATGCGCCGCCGGCAAAGACCGTGTGCTTTCCCATGCGCGCATGCTGGGCAAGCATGTGATCATAGAACGCGCCGTCCTCGTGATAATAATCCCAGTAGACCATATCCACCGGCGGCAGGCTGTCAATCACGCGTTGGGGCACGACGGTCGTTCCGTCGTAGTATTCGTTCGTCGGCGAGCCGAGACGGAAGAACATGTCGCTCCACATCATCGGGCGGAAGCCGTACTTTTCGCAGATGCCGACCACGCGCGTCAGATGCCGGCTCAGCAGATCAAACCGGTCCGTCTGCCCATGGCGCAGCAGGTATTCGCCAAGCCCCACGCCGTGCGCCTCGTCCATGCCGATGTGGATGCGGTCCGTGCGCATGCTGTTTCGCATCGCGCGGATTTCCGCTTCAATCAGGCGGTACGTCTCCCCCTCGTCGATGAGCAGCACATCCGGCTGGTCGCGCAGCGGT
>JAUMYC010000411.1:0-261 GCA_030528845.1 Eubacteriales bacterium | reverse complement strand
CACTGCAGAAACTGCAGCAGGTGTCCCAGCGTCTGGATGCAGGGCACAAGCTCCACGCCCATGGACGCGGCGTATGCGTCGATCTCCCGCAGGTCGCTCCGGCTGTAGCGTCCGCGCAGATGACCGAAGTACGGATACTCCGGCACCTCGTAGGTATCCTCGGTGTAGAGCATCAGCAGGTTCATGCCCAGGCACGCGAGCTGATCGATATAGCGCCTGACAGCCTGAGGCTTCATCACCGCACCGCGGGAGACGTCCGCC
>JAUMYC010000009.1:17528-24242 GCA_030528845.1 Eubacteriales bacterium | reverse complement strand
GCTGAAAAAGAAGAAAAGAAGCATCCTGAAGAGAGGCTTTTTCTCTTTTTCGTGGAGTTGGTCTGGAAGGATGGGGAGCTTCCCCTGCACCCTGCCAAAGGGACATTGTCCCTTTGGAATCCCGTATTTTAAGGCGTGAAAAAGCCTCCTTTAGAGAGGTTTTTTCTTTTTTGGCGCATTTGTGATATAATAGGGTTTAGGAATCCACACGGCGGATTTCAACAAACAAGATTACTGAATGCAGAGGGAACAGAAGGCGTTCTGCCGGAGTCAGAACTGTATTCTAAAGTCAAATTAAAGTGAGGTGCATCGATGCTGAAGGAAGCGGCAGCCCTGCTGGAATGGGCGCACGAGAAGAACCCCGGCCCGTGGCGGGAGCACAGCAAGGGCGTGGCGCGCGCCTGCGGAGAGATCGCGAAGGCGCTGGGGATCGACCACGAAAGGGCCTATGTCTACGGGCTTTTGCACGATATCGGCCGCTACGAGGGCCCGCGCGGCATGCACCACGTCATCGCGGGCTACGAACTGCTGATGGAAAAGGGCTGGGAGGGAGCGGCGCGCATCTGCATCACGCACTCTTTTCCAGATGGCGAATACGACCACTTCTTCGGTAAAAAGGACGTCACGCCCGAGGAAGAGGCGAAGATCCGGCGGCTGATCTCCGAAAAGCCCTTTGACGATTACGACCGCCTCGCGCAGCTGGGCGATGCGCTGAGCTGGGGCGAGGGCGTGTGTCTGATGGAAAAGCGCATGGTGGACGTGGTGCTGCGGCACGGCGTCGCGCTGGGCATGCAGGAAAAATGGCAGGCGTGGTTTGTGATCAAGGCCGATTTCGAGCGGCGCATCGGCGGCAGCCTGTACGCGCTATTCCCGGAGGCCGCAGAGAACACCTTCGGATTTTAGAAAAACGCGAAAAGAGAGCCTTTCCGGGCGGGAAAGGCTCTCTTTTTTTCGTATGCAGAGGCTTATTCGGCCAGCGTTCCCATGGGATCCCACGGATCGAGCACGATCGGCTCGGTCTTTTCGGCGGCGAGCAGCTCGGCCGGCAGGTATTCCTTGCGCACGACGGCCTGGAACACGAATTCGTCGAACCACTTGTCGTCCATGACGTAGTAGCCCTTGTCGGCGCGCTCGGTGCCCCAGGAGTTTTCGATGCGATAGCGCACGGGCTTGCCGTTGACCTCGTGATAGCCGGTGATGGCCATGGCGTGGTTCATGGCGGAGAGGCGCATGTCGAGGCGCTCTTCCTTGGTGGTGTCGAAGCGCACGCCGCCAAAGAGCGGGGAATAATCGGTCATGTCCACGACCCACTTGCCCGTCTCGCGGTCGCCGTACCAGCCGCAGTCGGAGCCGAACCAGACGATCTCTCCGGCTTCAAGCTGCTTGACGACGGCGGCCTTCATGGTCTCGATGTCGGTGTTGAGATAGGAAACGGGGCGGCCGCCCACGATGTTGCCCAGGAAGCGCACGGTGTAGAGGCTGTTGTAGGGCTTGTCCTTGGTGGGGGAGTTGATGATGGAGGCGTATTCGTCGAAGGGGAAGGCGACGTACTTTTCGAAGAAGGTCTTCGGGGTGAGCCCTTCCTCGCGCACGATCCGGCCGTCCTTGTTCTTGTATTCCCAGTCGAACTGCTCCGGCGGGCAGCCGAAGGAGGCGCAGAGGATGGAGTAGATCTCGCCCATGACCTCGGCCTGCACCTGTTCAAGCTCGGCGCGGCTCGCGCCCTCGGCGTGCATCTTGCGCATGACGGCGGCGGTGCGGCGCAGCTTGATGTTCACGACGCGGTTGACCGAGCGGGTGCTGCTGGAGAGGAAGGTCTCCGGCATGGCGCTCTGCGGCACGACGCCGTATTTTTCCACGAGGTTGACGAACATGTCCCACTGGCCGCCGTCCTGCACGCCGGTCTGGAGGATGTAATCCAGAAGGCGGCTGTAGGGCGCTTCGTCGAGGGTGTTGAGGATGCTCTCGAGCACATAGTTGCTCTTTTCGAGCTTGTCCCAGAAGGCCATGTAGTTCTGCGAGAGCTCAAACTGCTCGATGTTGCAGGCCTTGGCGGTGCGCTCGCGCATGACGTTGAGCGCGGCGAAGAGCCAGCAGCGGCCGGTACCCTTCTGGTTGGTGGCGGACATGGTGGGGATGTGGTGGTTGAAGAGATGGGACACGCTGTTGGCGGCGTTCTGGTCAAAAACGACCTCGTCGATGGGGTGCTTGGAAATGGCCAGAGAGGCGGCCTTCATGACCGGGCTTGCCGCATATGCGTTCTGATACGCCGCGAGGGCTTCTTTTGTCAGTTTCATCTGTTCGTTGCTCCTTTGCAGTTTTAATATGCGCAAAATTGCGGTTGATATGTGTATTTATAGCATAGAAGCGGATATATGTCAATTCTTTATTTTGCGTCCTGCAGATTTGCGCTGCGGCGGTATTCGCTGGGAGAGAGGCCGCGCCGCTGGCGGAAGACCTTGGAAAAATAGCTCTGGCTGTCAAAGCCCGTGGCCTGCGCGATCTCCGTCACGCCCAGATTCGTCTTTTCCAACAGTTCCATGGCCCTGTCCACGCGCACCTTTGCAAGGTATTCCCGGAAGCCGTAGCCGCAGCCCTTTTTGAAGAGGGTGGAGAAGTAGCTCTCGCTCAGGTGCGCCTCCTGCGCAAGGCGCGAGAGGGTGAGCGGTTCGGAATAATGCATGTGGATGTAGCGGATGGCGCGCTGCACGCATTCCTGCTCTCCGGTGCGCCTGCGGGAGAAGGCCGTCTCGGAGAAGCGCTCCACGGCTTCCTGCATGAAATAGCAGATATCCTCGATGGATTCGGCTTGCCAGAGCGAGCGCATGAGGCTGCGGTTCTGCGCGATAGCCTCGTCCGAGCCCGCGCCGCCCTCGATGGCCGCGCGGGAGAGCATGGCGCACAGCTCCGCCGTGCAGACGCGCACGTCCTCGACCGTGAAGGAGGAAAAGAACGCGTAGCCCAGCAGGTCGTTGAGCACGGCGTCGGCGCGGCGGCTGTCGCCCTCGCGCACATAGCGCATCAGCTCGTCTTCCTTTTCGATGGGATAGCGCATGACGGAATTTTCCTGCTGTTTGTGCGCCTGCAGGGCCTCGGCGATGCGCTGCTGCTGCAGCGCGCGCCTGCGGGCGTCATCGGGCGAGGAATCGTCCTTGCCGGAGAAGAGGTCGTAGAGAAGAGTGCACAATTCGCCCGCTTCCTTCGGTTCGAGCGAGCGCATGCGCCCCTGTGCCTCGCGCATCTCGCGTACGTCTCCCGGGCCGAGCGGCGTGCCGTCGATCCGCTCCGGGATCTGCCACGGCTCGGATTCACCCAAGCCGAACGGCCCGGCCAGCACAAAGCCGCCCTCCGCGCAGGGGCACACGGCGTGAAACAGGCCGCTGTGGCAGAGGAAGAGGTAGGTCTCGCCCAGACTGCGGGAAAATTCCGCTGCCTTTTGATGAAGCTTTTCGCACAGGCGCTTTTCCGGCATGACGCGCGAGAGCACCTGACAGCAGGCGCAGCCCGCCTGCCCGCAGCCCTGCTCGTCCAGCAGAGAGGTGGGGATGCCCGTCAGCGCCTGCAGGGCGCGCGCGTCCCGTTCGCTTCTTTTCACTCCGCCGCCCCCTTTCATTGCTCCACAATACCTTGTTTATCGAAATCCACGCTTCGCGGGCTTTCGACCCGGAATCCGCCGCACGGATCCCTAAACTGTATTGTACCACAACGCGGGGCGATTTGCATTTCTTTCGTGCGCGGGGCGGGCGTATAATTCGCCGAAAAACGGCGAACGATAGCCGGTAGGAGAGGAGTGTTGCAGAAATGATCTTTGGGATGATCGTATTGGTCGCCGCGGCGATCCTTGTGCTGTTCGGCGTGGGGCAGCGCGTGCTGGACCGCATGCGTCTGACGGACAGACAGGCGCTGCTCTGGATGGGCGCGATCCTCGTCGGCGGTTTTTTGCCCAATATCGAGCTGGGAAGCAGGCTGCAGATCAATATCGGCGGGTTTCTCGTGCCGCTGGGCCTGTGCGGGTGGCTCTTTGCCAAGGCGGACACATGGGGCGAGCGGGGCAGGGCTGTCCTTTCGGCGGTACTGTGCGGCGTTGCGGTGTGGTCCATCGGCGTATGGTTCCCCGACGAACCGGAGACGATGCCCTTTGACGTGAATTATCTCTATGGCCTCGGCGCGGGCGCGCTGTCGTGTCTGCTGGGGCGCTCGCGGCGCGCGGCGTTCATCGGCGGCGCGATGGGCGTGATCCTCGCCGACGTCATGCAGGGGCTGGTGAACCGCGCAAACGGCATCGAACAGACGCTCGTCTTAGGCGGGGCGGGCGCGTTCGATACGATCGTGATCGCCGCCTTTACGGCGGTGCTGCTGCGCGAGCTCGTCGGAGAGGTACACGAGCGCATGACGCGCAGGACGGGCGAGCCGCAGCGCGAGTTCCGGCACGGGGAGATCACACCGCAGGTGCTCGGTGCGCAAAGGGACGAGCCCGGGCCGCAGGACGAAACGGAGCTCCTGCCGCCGGAGGAATGGCCCGAGGACGGCCTTTTGTACGGAGAGGGGGAAGAAAATGAGCGGGAATAAACTGCGCGCCGCGCTGCTGGGGCTGCTGCTGGCGGCGCTGCTGCCTGCGCAGGCCGCGCTTGCGGAGGAAACGGACGGCGGCAGCGTGTACACGATGGTGGACGAACACGGCCGCGCCATTGCAAGGCGCGCCGGGCGCATGTATGTGGGCGACGGGCTGATCCGCGCGGACGACAGGGAATACGTGGTCGTGGCCGTGGACGACGAGCACTGCATCGCCTATGCCGAGGAGGCGCACGGCGCGCTGGAGGCGGCTGCGATGCCCGTGCTCGCGCAGGAGGACGGCGCGGGCAGGGAAAAGCTGATCTGCCTGTACTGCACGCACAGCGACGAATCCTACGAGCCGACGGACGGCGAATACTCCAAGGAGAAGGACGCGGGCATCTACGACGTGAGCGAGGCCTTCGCCGAGAGTTTGCAGGAGCTCGGCGTGCGGGTCGAGCGCTCGGAGGAGACCTTCCTGCCGCACGATTCCGGCGCATACCGTCGCTCGCGCGCAACGGCGGCGGAGTTTGCCAAGCAGACCCCCGCGGCCATCTTTGACATCCATCGCGACGGCATCCCCGACCCGACGGAATATGAGGAGACCGTGGACGGCGACAAGATCGCACAGGTGCGGCTGCTCGTGGGGCGCTCGAACGAAAACGCAGAGGTGAACAAGAGCTTCGCCAAGCAGATCAAGGCGGCGGCGGACGAAAAATACCCCGGGCTGATCCGGGATATCTTCATCGGCAAGGGCAACTACAATCAGGAGCTCTACCCGCGCGCGCTGCTGCTGGAGTTCGGCACCTACAGCAACGACAAGGAGCTCGTGCTCAAATCGACGGACATGATGGCGGACGCCGTGCATGTCGCGCTCTTCAGCGCGGGAGAGGAGCCTGCGCCCCAAAGGGCGCAGGCCGAGCAGGAGACGAATGCCGCCGCCATGAAGGGCGTGGCATGGGTCGTGGGCGTCGCGCTGGCCGGCGGGCTGCTCTGGGCGCTCGTTTCTACGGGCACGCTCAGAAACCTCGGGAAGAAGATCTCCTCCGGCGCGAGCGAGATCTCCGGCGGCCTGTTTGGAAAAAAGCACGGCGACAACGACGGAAAATAAGAAATAAGAAAAGAGCCCTTTGCGAAGAAGGGCTCTTTTTGCATATGTCAGAGATGAAAGCCGGGGAAGAGGGTGTCCGCAAAGGCGACGCGCCCCACGCGGAACGAACGCCCGCGCAGATAGTTCAGATGGCCCGCGTCGCTCTGAAAGCCGAAATCGACCCGATAGGCGTAGAGCGCCTGATAGCCCGCGTTGTAGCTGCTGCGCTCGGAAAGGCCGCGCTCGTCGTCGTAAGAGGTGCGCGCGCGCCCGGCCAGCGCCTGTCGGACGGCTGCGGAGGCCGCTCCGTCGAGCGCCTTGTCGCCGTATTGGCTGTCGCCGAGCAGCGGATGCCCCGCATGCGCCATCTGCGCGCGGATCTGGTGGGTGCGTCCGGTGTAGAGCTCGCATTCCACGAGGGTGAGCCCGCGGCAGGCGGCGAGGGTGCGATAGCCCGTCTCGGCCTCCTGCGCGCCCGGCACGGGCCGCTCGAAGATCTGCACGCTGCGTTGGCCCTGCGGCTTGAGCAGGAAGTTCTTCAGCAGGCCTTCCTGCGGGTTGAGCGCGCCATGCACCGCGCAGAGATAGAACTTTTGGATCTCCCGCGCGGCGATCTTGGCGTTGATGAGCTTGAGCGTGGGCTCGTTCTTTGCGGCGATGACGATGCCGCCGGTGAAGCGGTCGATGCGGTTGCACAACGCCGGCGCGAACGCGCCTTTTTTCATGGAATCGTATTCGCCTTTTTGGTAGAGATAGGCGTGGATGTGCGTCAGCAGCGTGTTCACGCGCTCGCGGTCGTCCGGATGCGACATCAGCCCGGGCTTTTTGTCTGCCAGAAGGAGATTTTCGTCCTCGTAGAGGATGTGCAGGTGCACGCGGAAGTTTTTGAGGAAGAGGTCTTCCTTTTCGACGGGCGCGAACACGTCGTCCGGCAGGAAGAGCTTGACCTCGTCGCCCTCCGTCAGGCAAACGGGAACACGCAGCAGCTCCACAGCGGAACAGTCGTCGGTAATCGCCTTGTTCTTCTGCATCGCGTTGACCAGCGCGCCCTTGATGAGATCTGTCTCAAAGAC
>JAUMYC010000009.1:0-17518 GCA_030528845.1 Eubacteriales bacterium | reverse complement strand
CCTCGTCGCCTTCTGTCAGGCGCGTGGAGGCCTCGCCGTGCTTGCCGTTGACGCGTGCGGTCTTGTTGCGCAGCGCCTTCTGCGCGCCGCCCTTGCCGAGGCCGGGGGCGGCGTCCATCAGCCATTTATCCAGCCGCTTGCCGGAATCTGCCGCCTGTATGATAAACAAACGCATGTGCTCTCTCCTTTACTGCGCGCCGACGCTCGGGAACTCGCGCGGCGCGGGCAGCTCTTCTCCGGCGAGGAAGCGCTCGACGAGCGCGCGCGCCTGAGCGAGCGGGTCGGCGGTCATGTCCAGCCAGTGGATGGTCTTGTCGCGGCGGAACCACGTCATCTGCCGCTTGGCAAACTGCCGGATGGCCAGCGCCAGCGCCTCGCACATCTCGGCCTCGGAGGAAAATTCGCCGCGGATATAGCGCGTCAGGAAGCGGTATTCCAGGCCGAGCTTCATGAGGAACGTGTCCGTCGCGCCCTCGTCCATCAATCGGCGGACCTCGTCGACCATGCCCTGCTGCATGCGGCGCGTCAGCCGCTCGTCGATGCGCTTGGCCAGCGTTTCCCTGTCCCAGCTCACGCCGAGCTTGAGCACCTCAT
The DNA here is from genome assembly GCA_030528845.1 of Eubacteriales bacterium. Next base: position 16,924 of record JAUMYC010000009.1, on the reverse strand, counting down.
AGCGCGGCTCGCGCTCGCCGTGGCCGCTGTCGCCGTCGTGGAGCTTTTCGAGGATGCGCATCACTCGGTTGCGGTTTTTGGGGTCCACGTCCGTCTCGGGCATGGCCTTGCGCAGCATTTCGTAGAGCGCGGGGGTCTCGAAGGTCTCTAAATAATCGCGGTAGGCAAGGTCCGGCGCGGTGTCGGAGAGCTTGTAGCCTTCCGTCACGCAATCGACATACAGCCCCGTGCCGCCCACGAGGAAGGGCTGCTTTCCGCGCGCGAGGGTCTGCTCGATGGCGGCGTAGGCGAGCTTTTGAAAATCCGCCATGGAAAAGAAATCGTTCGGCGCGCAGACGTCGATGAGATGATGCGCGACGCCCTGCATCTCCTCCGGCGTGATCTTTCCGCTGCCCAGATCCAGCCCGCGAAAGACCTGCCGCGAATCCGCCGAGACGATCTCTCCGTTATAGGCCTTCGCCAGTTCCACGCCCAGTCCGCTCTTTCCGGAAGCGTTCGTTCCCACCACTGCGATCAGCTTCGGCATCTGCGTCATATTTCTTCCCCCAGTTCCTGTATTGCCGCCATTATAGCATACCATTGTTTGTTTTTCCCGCACGAATAAAAAATTATTGACAAACGATAATTCGAGCAGTATACTGGGCTTGGAAATTATTGAAAAACGATAATTTGGGAGGTGCGAAGAGGATGAGAGAGATGATCTTGGCCGGGGCGATGCTGGTCATGGGCGCGTCGCAGAGGCTCGCAGCCGGGCCGAATGCGGCGCTCGATCTGATGGGGATCTTTCCGCTCGCCGGCCGTCTGCTGCGCGAGCTTTCGCTCGGCAGCGCTGCGGGAAACACATGGGCATGGGTGATCTACGGACTGCTGTGCGCGCTGCCGCTGCTGGGGCTTTTGCCTGTGCAGAGAAAGCGCGGCGCTGCGGACGGGATGTTTCTGCTGGCGAGCGCGTACAGCCTGTGGCTGTGGCGCATGCTGGCCAACCCGAGCCGGCTGACGCCCAACTATGTCCCCGGCATGGAGGAGATCTACGGAATGATGGCGGGCGGGCTGCTGCTGGGGCTCGTGCTGGGCGGCGCGCTGCTGCGCCTGACGCAGGAGCGGGAGACGCGGCGCATGGTGCGCATCGCGGAGCATACCGTGACGGCCTTTGCCATGTTCGCCGGATACGGACTGGGCCTTGGCGGCGCCTCTTTGGCGCTGGGAGCGCAGAACGCGATGGACAAGGCATATGCGGCGGTGCAGATCACGAGCATGGCCGCGCAGACGATAGCGCTCGTGTGGATGCTCGGCGGCACGTCGGATCTGCTCAGCTCGGTGCAGTGGGGCTGGTTTGACGAGACGAACGCCGCGCTGGCGGACGAGCTTGCCCGGCGCAGCAGGCTGCTTTTGCTGGTCACGGTCTTTTCCTCGCTCGCGGCCAACGCCGGTGCGGTCTGGATGGCGGGCGGCGTGACGGACAGCAACGTCTCCATCGACCTGCCCGTCTTAGAGCTGATCGCGGCGCTGTGCTGCATGCTGCTGGCGCGCTTTATCCGCGAAGGCGTGCGCATCAAAGCCGAAAACGACGAATTTGTGTAAGGCAGGTGCGTGGAAATGGGCATCGAAGTGCATCTGGAGGAGATATTGCGCGCGCGCGGCATGACGAGCAAGCAGCTGTGCGAAAAGGTGGGCATCACGGAGGCGAATATGTCCGTCTTGCGCTCGGGGCGCTGCAAGGGCATCCGCCTGCACACGCTCAACCGCATCTGCTATTTTCTGGAGTGCGAGGTGGGCGAGCTGCTGCGCTTTGACGGAAAGCTGGACGAGGAGGAAGACGATGAATAAGAGAGTATTTGCGCTCATTCTGCTTCTGGCTGCGGCGCTGGCGCTGTCGGGCTGCCGCTTTGCCATGGAGGAGACCGAAGCCCAAAACAGCAGGGGCAGGATGGTCGGCATGTCCCTGCGCGTTTACGACCCCGGCGAGCCCGACGGCGTGGACGAGGAGGGGAATGTGTACTGGCTCCCCACCGAGGAGGAGAGCATGCCGCAGGAGCTGACTGAAGAGGAATTCAAGGCGCTGCTGGGCGGCGGGCCGCGCAGCGATGCGCCCGCGAAAAACGAGTACCCCATCGGCGAATACTATTATTATGCATGGAAGAGGACGGACGATCTGGGAGTGACCAACGGCGCGGAGGATCACTGGCCCGGCAGCGTGCAAACGCACATCACGGTGAACGACGAAGGCGAAAAGCTGGAGCTCGACGCGGCGGTTTATCTCAATTCCGAGGCCTTCGGCGATTTCGTTTCCTTCCATATCGATCCGATCTATGAGCGGGCGGACGGCAGCGTGTACTGCGCGCGCGACCTGGCCGGAGTGAGCGGGCATATCGACGGGTTCAGCCAGACGGTGACGGAGGAAACGAAGACGACGGGCATCGACGGCGAGGTCGAGAGCTACGCCATGGAGTTCACGGTGCGCTATGAGCACAAAAAGCAGCTGCGGGAAGCGCGCGTGCTCGCCTTTGACGCGCAGCACAACGTGCTCTCCGAGAGCGTGCTCGTGCCGGAGGAGACGGAGCATGGCGATTTGCGGTGCGATTATGCGCCGCCCGAGGGCGCGGCGTATCTGCTGCTGGAGGAGCATTTTGCCGACGGCGCCGTCGCAAGGACGAGCGCGGATCTCGCGTCCGCCTCGCCTACGCTTGCGCTCTTTACCGTTTATGTCTCCGACGGCGGGTATTTCGCCTACCCCTGCAGGGTGTTTTTGGAGGAGTGAGGCAGCGGCGGGGAACCCTTTTCTTTGGAAAAAGAAAAGGGTTCCCCGCACCCCTCCTAAAAGAAACCGATATAGGGGGAGTGCCGTATACTCGTAGGGGCGGGCCTTGCGCCCGCCCGCCTAAAGGGTTCTCCGCGTCCCTTCTAAAAGAAACCGATATTGGGGGAGCGTTGGATGTCTGTAGGGGCGGGCCTTGCGCCCGCCCGTTTTTTGTACCGCCATGCTGCGACAATACGGGCGGCCGCAAGGGCCGCCCCTACAAGAAGGAGGGACTGCGTTTTGTGCGGATTTCTATCGATTCCTTCGTAAACGACGGGCGGCCGCAAGGGCCGCCCCTACAAACAAGACAGGCCTGAGCGTGTTTGCTCAAGCCTGTCTTTTATTACTTGCCCAATGCGGAGGGTTCCAAGGGGAATCATTCCCCTTGGCGGGGTCATAGGGGCAGAGCCCCTAACGTTTTCCTCAGATGCCCATGTCCTTCTTGACCTTGGCGAAGCACTCGACGGCGAAATCGAGGTCTTCCTTGGTGTGGCCGGCGGAGACCTGCGTGCGGATGCGCGCCTTGCCCATGGGAACGACCGGATAGGAGAAGCCGACGACGTAAACGCCCTCTTCGAGCATACGGGCGGCGAATTCGCCTGCCACGCGCGCGTCGTAGAGCATCACGGCGACGATGGGATGGGTGCCCGGGAGCACGTCAAAGCCCAGAGCGGCCAGCTTTTCGCGGAAATAGCGGGTGTTCTCGTGCACCTTGTCGCGCAGCGCGGTGGACTCGCTGAGCATGTCGAAGGTCTTGCAGGCGGCGGCAGCGATGGCCGGGGCGAGGGTGTTGGAGAAGAGGTAGGGGCGGGAGCGCTGGCGGAGCAGGTCCACGATCTCCTGACGGGCGGAGGTGTAGCCGCCGGACGCGCCGCCGAGGGCCTTGCCGAGGGTGCCGGTGATGATGTCCACGCGGCCTTCCACGCCGCAGTATTCCGCGGTGCCCTTGCCGTGGTCGCCCATGAAGCCGACGGAATGGCTGTCGTCGACCATGACCAGCGCGTCGTATTCGTCGGCCAGATCGCAGATGGACTTCAGGTCGGCGATGTAGCCGTCCATGGAGAACACGCCGTCGGTGGCGATCATCTTGATGCGGCAGTCCCTGGCCTCTTCGAGCTTGGCCTTGAGGTCTTCCATGTTGTTGTTCTTATAGCGGAAGCGCTTGGCCTTGCACAGGCGCACGCCGTCGATGATGGAGGCGTGGTTCAGCTCGTCGGAGATGATGGCGTCTTCCGGGCCGAGCAGCGTCTCGAACAGGCCGCCGTTGGCGTCGAAGCAGGAGGAATAGAGGATGGTGTCATCCATGCCCAGGAACTTGGAGATCTTCGCCTCCAGATCCTTGTGCAGCTGCTGCGTGCCGCAGATGAAACGTACGGAGGACAGGCCGTAGCCCCAGGTGTCGTAGGAAGCCTTGGCGGCTTCGATCAGCTCCGGGCTGTCGGAGAGGCCGAGGTAGTTGTTGGCGCACATATTGACCACGCGCTTGGAGGTGGTGGTGTCGATGCGGGAGCGCTGGGGGGTGGTGATGATGCGCTCGTTCTTAAAAGTCCCCGCGGCCTTGATCTCTTCCAGAGTGCCCGCGAAGATGTTCAGTGCGGATTTCATGGGCGATACGCCTCCTTATTTGATTTCGATAGGAGAAAACGCCCGTGCAGACGATAGCAGCGGCTGCATGGGCGCTGGCCAGCGAAGCCCCGAAGGGGTTCGCGTGTCGGCGGGCCATTTTATATGAGCACGCCGACGGCCATTATTTCTTCGTGGTCCAGTCGAACACGACCTTGCCGCAGAAGCCGCTGTCCATGGCCTCGAAGCCCTTCTGGAAGTCGGTGTAATGCAGGCGGTGGGTGATCAGGGGAGTGAGATCGAGGCCGGATTCGACCATGGCGGCCATCTTGTACCAGGTCTCGTACATCCTGCGGCCGTAGATGCCCTGAATGGTCAGGCCCTTGAAGATGACCTCGTCCCAGCTGGCCTGCGCGGGCTTGCCCTGAATGCCCAGCAGGGCGATCTGGCCGCCGTTGCGCATGAGGGAGATCATGGAATTGAGGGCGGCGGGGCTGCCGCTCATTTCCAGGCCCACGTCGAAGCCTTCTTTGATGTTCAGGCCGGCAAAGCTGTCTTCGATGCGCTCCTTGCCCACGTTGATGACGTGGGTCGCGCCCAGCTTCTTGGCCATTTCGAGGCGATAGTCGTTCATGTCGGTCACGACCACGCTGCGCGCGCCGTTGTGGCGGCAGATGGCGGCGGCCATGATGCCGATGGGGCCCGCGCCGGAGATGAGCACGTCTTCGCCCACGACGTCGAACATGAGGGCGGTGTGGGTGGCGTTGCCGAAGGCGTCGAAGAAAGCCACGACGTCCTCGTCCAGATCCGGGTTGATCGGGATGACGTTGCTGGCGGGGATGCAGATGTATTCGGCAAAGGCGCCGTCGCGGTTCACGCCCACGCCCTTGGTGAACTTGCACCACTGAGAGTTGCCGGCGCGGCAGTTGCGGCACTGATGGCACACGATGTGGCCTTCGCCGGAAACGCGCTCGCCGATCTCCAGACCGGTGACGCCGGGGCCGAGCTGAGCGATCTCGCCCACGTATTCATGGCCGATGGTCAGCGGGGGATTGAGGTTCTTCTGGCTCCAGTCGTCCCAGCGGTAGATGTGCAGGTCGGTGCCGCAGATGGCGGTCTTGTGTACCTTGATCAGCACTTCGCCCATGCCCGGCTCGGGCACGGGCACCTGGCGCAGCTCCAGCCCGGGGGCTGCAGAGGGCTTCACGATAGCGTCCATCAGTTTCATATTGCATACCTCCCAAAATAAAAGGTGGTTCGGGTGCTTTGCAGCAGGGAATACCGTCAATATATACTAACAAATTATGAAAAAAAGTTCAATAATCGCGGGCATATATAGCGTGAATTTACCATTCTGTCCGCGCGTTGAAGACTGCGTGGGCATCGCGCGGATTTGCGGCGAAAAAGAGGGGGTCAAACTGTGGCAGATTGCACAAGGGGAAGCCATGCGAGCATGCTCTCGGCGCCGGCGGAGTAGCCGCCGTCGGAGAATTCCGCGCCGCCGGGCAGGCGGATCAGCGTCTCGTCCAGCGCCCGGTCCAGCCGGTAGTGCGTCTCCAGCGACATCCAGCCCTTGTACCCCATGCCGGAAAGCAGGCGCATCTGCAGCGCGGTGTCGGCCTCGCCCGTGCCGATCTTCACGGCCCTCGCGCCGCCCTCGGGCAGGCGCACGGCGTCCTTGACGTGTACATGCCGGATGAAGGAGCGCAGCAGATCAAAGCTCCGCTGCGCGTCCTCGCCCTCCGGCACGAAGAGAAGGTTGCCCGGATCCCACACGGCCTGCACGCGCGGAGAGTCGATGGCGCGCAGGCAGCGCACGAGCTCGGCGGCGCTGCGGCCGTTCACCGTCGGGTCGGATTCGAGGCAGATCGTCACGTCCGTTCCCTCCAGAAGGGGCAGGAGCCCGTGATACGCCTCTGCGATGCGAAAATAGGGGATGTTCCCGTCGGCGGGGCGCAGAAAGGCGAAGCCGCGGATGAGCGAGCAGCCCAGCAGCGCGCAGTGGTCCAGCGCACGCTTGAAGCTCTCGACGCACGCGGCCCTCGCGCCGTCGTCGCTGATATCAAACTTGAACAGCGGCGCGCTCAGACAGCTCACCGCCAGCCCTTCGCCCTGCATCAGGCGCGCGGTCTCCCGGGCCTGCTCGTCGGTGAAGGAGAAGATGTTCGTACCCTGCACGCTGCGCAGCTCCAGCGCCTGCAGATCGAATTTGTGCGCGAATTCCGCCGCGACGGAAAGGGACTGGGAGACCTCGTCGGAGATCAGGCTCAAGCGCATGGCGTTTTCCTCCCTGTAGGTTCGTTTTCTGAAAATATCTATGAAAAACAGAGTGTGCGTTCCGTGGGTATTGTAGCACCGGCGGCGCGTTCTGTCTATCGGGCCGCTTTCCCCGGGGCCTTTGCATTTCCCGGCGCAACGCGCTATAATAGAGGGGAGGGGGCGCGCGCCCCTTGAAAAGTTCATAGGAAAAGAGACGAAACGCATATGCAAAAGCTGTGGGACCGGTTGTTCTCCTTCCCCAAGATCAAATTTCAGGACAACGCGACCTCCGGCAAGGAGATGTTCGGAAAAAATCTGTCCATCGCCTGGCCGGCGACCGTAGAGGGCATGCTCCTGTCCATCATCGGTTCGATCGACACCATGATGGTCGGCACGCTCGGCGCGGCGGCCATCGCAGCCGTCGGGCTCACCGGCCAGCCGAGGATGATTTTGCTCATCCTCGCGCAGGCGCTCGCCACCGGCACCACCGCCGTCATCGCCCGGCGCAAGGGCGCGGGAGATCAGAAGGCCGCCAACGCCTGCATGGCCCAGTCGATGTATGTGATCACCGTGCTGGGCGTGCTGATGACGCTCGTGGGTTATTTTTTCGCCGAGCCGCTGATGGCCTTTGCCGGCGCGAACGAGGATACCTTGGCCATGTCCACAGATTACTTCCGCATCATGGCGCTGGGCTTTCCGCTGAACTGCTGGAGCCTGTGCATCTGCGCGAGCATGCGCGCCATCGGGCAGACGAAGATCACCATGACGACCAACATCACCGCCAACATCGTCAACGTCATCCTGAACTACTGCCTCATCGGCGGACATCTGGGCTTCCCGGCGCTGGGCGTCCGGGGCGCGGCCATCGCGACCGTGGCCGGCACGGCCGTTTCCTGCGTGATCGCCTTCTGCTTTGCGCTGAAAAAGGGCGGCTATCTGCGCCTGAAGCTGAGCTTCCCGCCCCGCTTTGACCGCGATACCATGAGCAGTCTGGTCATCGTGGGCACCGGCTCCATGGCCGAATCCGTCTTCCTGCGCATCGGCTTTCTGATCAACTCTAAGCTCATTGCCGGCGTAGGTACGGCGGCGTTCGCGGCCTATCAGATCGTCATGCAGGTCGCCTCCCTCTCCTTCACGCTGGGCGACGGCATCGCCACAGCAGGCACGACTATGGTCGGCCAGAGCCTCGGCGCGCGCCGCTCGGACCTCGCCCGCGCGAACGTGACCATCGCAAGGCGGCTCTCGCTGATCGCCTCTGTGTTCCTGATGGCGGTGGTCATGCTCTTCCGCACAAAGATCGGCGTGCTCTTCACCGACGACCCGGCGGTGCTCGAGGGCGTCGCGACGGCGTTCCTCGTCGTCGTGATGGGCATGATCGGCCAGAACGGCCGCGTGGTGTACGCGGGCTGTCTGCGCGGCGCAGGCGACGTCAAGTACGTCGCGATGTGCTCGCTGATCAGCGTCGCGATCCTCCGCCCCTTCTGCACGTGGCTCTTCTGCTATCCGCTCGCGCCCGTGCTGCCCATCCTCAGCCTCACCGTCACCGGCCCGTGGATCGCCTTCGCCATCGACGCCTACTTCCGCCAGTGGCTGCTGGCCAGGCGCATCGCGCGCGGCGAATGGCTCGCCATCAAGCTCTGAGGCCTTTGCTGCACATACAAAACGGAGCGTATCCTCGCGATACGCTCCGTTTTCTTTTTAAGGCGCATGGAAGCGCGTCCTTTTCCGTTTGACAGATCGGGGTTTATCAGCCCAAAGGAGATTTTGATTTCAAAAACATTTCCTTGTCCATATAAAAACCTAAACCGCCATCTTCGTAAATTTCATGATGACGCATGCCTGCTTTCTCCATGACCCGAAAAGATGACCGATTCTCTTTTGCACAACCGCCCGACACCCGATCATACTGCATATCTTCAAACGCAAACCGCAGCAATTCCGCGGCGCATTGTGTTGCATACCCTCTGCAGCGAAATTCTTCGGCAATTATGTAAAACAGAACGATCTCATCGGATGAACCCCGTCCGTCCCAGCCGCACCACCCGATCAATGTGTGTGGTTCTTCTTTTCTGAAAACACCCAAGCACAAGTGATATATCGACTGTATTCGATTTTTGCTGTGACGCTGTTCCATTTTTTTCAAAACTTCAGACGCGTCCTCCAAGGAGATCTTCTCGGGGTGTTTCCACATTCTTGCGATTTCTTCAATATCATTTTCTGTTACGGGGCGCAGGATCAAATCATTGGTTGACAGCTCCATATGCATCTGCTCCTTATCGTTTTATATACCGGTTTATCTCCTGTGCGGTCTCCCGGACGGATTTATCGTCCGTGTTTATGACGATATCCGTGGGATAGGGAGGCAAATGCAGCCAGTGGAAATCGGTATCTCCTTCGTCGCCTCTTTTGTTATGGCGCCGGACTAATGTTTCTTCCGAACAGGTAAGTGTAAAACCGATCACTTCATAGTCTGCTGCCGTGATATCTTTCAGGATGTTCTCCCTGATCTTGCTGTCGGTCAGCACAACGGAAGTGAAAAACACATAATCAAATCCCGAGGTGAGATAATTGTTCAGTACAAAGGACATGCTTTTATCCCCGTTGCGAAGTCGTTTGTCCTTTACCGAAAAAGGATTTACACACCAGCACCAATCTCCGTCAAGATACGCGCTGTTCGTATATTGTTCAAACAGACACTTACCGACGGTGGTTTTGCCGACGCAGGGAGAGCCGCTGAGCAGAATCAGTTTTTTCATATGCTTTCTCATGTAAATGCAGATTTGTCACACTACGGTTCGCTGGGCTTGATGTTCAGCCCGAGCAGCGCCGCCAGCAGCAGCGCCTGCTCCGGCGTGACGATGGCCCCGCGCAGCGCCGCCGGGTCGAGCGTGATGCCCTCGATGCTGCAGCTGCGCAGGTCCAGCCCCTTCAGGGCCATGCCGTGCACCTCAAGGCCCCGCAGGGAGCAGCCGCGCAGCGTCAGCCTCTGCCAGCGCAGCGCGTGCGCCGCAAAGCGGTCCATGCGGCAGTTTTCCAGCAGCACGTCCTGCACCTTGCTCTCGCCGATGGTGCAGAGCTCCATCGCGCATTCAGAGAAGCGCGCGTACTGCACCAGCCCTTCGCTCAGCAGCGCGCCCGTGAGGCGGCAGCCCGTCAGCTCGCAGGAGCGGAACGCGCATTGGTCCATCTGCGCGCCGGAGAGATCGCACCCGACGAACACGCAGTCTTTGAAATCAACCCGTTGGCCGAGGTCGATGGGAAAGCGGCAGCGCTCGAACAGGCAGCCGCGCACGTCCAGCCGCGCGTCGCCCGTCAGGTCGAGCACGCCGTCCTCAAAGCGGAAGCCCTCCATGGGGAGCCCTTCCTCGCACGCGAGATAGGACTGCGCCGAGAGCTCCTCGCCCTCGATCAGCCTTGCGGGCAGCTCGGCCCATTTTCTTTTCTCCGCCATGCGCTCGTTCCTCCCTGTCGTTTGATTTGAACATAAAATAGCACAGCGCGCCCGCCCTGTAAACCCCCGCGCGCGCTGCAAAAAGAAATTTGGAAAAGAGTCGATTTGGGCCTTGACAAAGGGGGAAGAGAATAGTATAATAACTCTCGTCGCTGAAACGACATATGCGGTCGTGGCGGAATTGGCATACGCGCACGTTTGAGGGGCGTGTTCTGCAAGGAGTACGGGTTCAAGTCCCGTCGACCGCACCACCAAGCGCTCAAGCTTAGAGATAAGCTCGAGCGCTTTTTCTTTTTGCAAAGGAGGGACGCGCATGCTCCATGTCGGAACGCAGGCGTTTGCGACGCGAAGGCTGGTCTGCCGCCGGTTCGTGCCGGAGGACCTCGCAGCCATGCATCGGAACTGGGCGGCGGATCCGCTCGTGCAGCGCGAATACGGCGAGCCTGCCTATCCCCGGCCGGAGGACGTGCGCGGCCTGCTGCAGGGGTATCTGCGCGCATACGAGCGCCCGGACGTCTATCGCTGGGCCGTTGCGCTGCGGGAGAGCGGCGAAAACATCGGCCAGATCGCCTTCTGCCGCGTGTATTCCGAGCTGCGCGCCGCAGAGATCGAATACTGCATCGGCCGGGCGTTTCAGGGCAGGGGATATGCCTCCGAGGCACTGGAAGGCCTGCTTCGCTTTGCGTTCACGGCCACGGAATTTGTGCGGCTGGAGGCGTATCACCGCGCGGAGAATATCGCCTCGGGCCGGGTGCTGCAGCGCTCTGCGATGCGTCCCGCGCCTTCCGTCGAGCGCTTTCGGCGGGAGGGGCGCACGCCCGAAGGGGAGAGGTGCTATTGCGTTCTGCGCGAGCAATTCGCCCCGGATGAAACGGGAGCAATCCGCCCCGGATGAACAATAAAGAAGCCCCGGCGTTCCTTGCGGAGCCGGGGCTTTGCGTTTGGGGATAGGCGGCCATGGCGGGATCACTGCACCGCCGTGCGCTTGTACAGCACGACGATGTGGCCGTTTTCATAGCAGGTGGACAGGGCGAGCAGCGCGTCGTCCGCACAGGGCTCCTCCTCGGCAAAGCACAGCGCGTCTTCGCGCAGCGCATCGATAAAGGCGGAAAACTCCGCCTCGCTGTAGAAGATGGGCTTTCCGACGCGCATGCGCCGCGAGAACTCCGTGCCCTCGCCTGCAAAAACGCCGACGACCTGATAGGTCTCCCGGCGATAGAGGGTGCTCAGGTACAGATAGGGATGCTCCTGCAGATAGGAAGGGTCCCGAAAATGGGAGAGCATGGCGAACATGCTGCCGTCGTGCATGTTGTGCCCGTGGATGAACAGATACTGCGTCTGTTCTGCGAAGGGGTGCGCCGGGTCGAGGAAGGGCGTGCCGGAATCGCTTGGGCTGCCGTAAAAATCGTGGGTGAGATAATAGGAGGAATCCCGGCAGACGAGCGGCAGATTGATCAGGCCGGGCAGCTCGAGCCAGCCGATGTAATCCGGGTTTTCGCGCAGCAGCGGCTCGTGCTGTGCGAGGGGCGCGTCCGCGATATACTGAAAGGAAGCGGGTGCGTCGGAGGACGGCTGCTGCGCCGCGGGGGCTGCGGTCGGCGCGGCGGCCTCGTAGACCTGCTGCAGCGCGCCGTAGGTGCTCTCTGCGCGGCGGCGGTCGATCAGATCATCCGCAAGTCTGAAGAAGCACCACAGAAACACGCCTGCGAGGCAGCACAGGCCTGCACGGAATGCAGCCGTGCGCAGGGCTTTTCTGCGCTTTGTGGGATCGGTACGCCCTCTCGGCATGGGCCGGCGCCTCCTTTTTCTCGCTTGTGGTGCGGGGAACTGCCGAGATTATAACACAGGCGCGGCAGACGGGCAAATCGCGCTGTTTTTCGGCGTTTTCCGTTATCCACAAGGGGAAAATGCTTATACACAGTAAAAAACGGGTGATATGCAAATATTCAGAAATACTTTTGAAATATTTGTCGGATAAATTGCAACGAAACGCGCGGAATATCCGGGAAAGTCGGGAAATGGGGGCGGAAACATCGCTTAATATTTCAAAAATATTACGAAAAATGCGATTGTGGATAACTTATTCCCGAACGGGGAGAAAACCCCGGTCTGATTGTGGATAAGTAGGGGCGTATAGGGCCTATCCACAGGCGTGGGATTGTGGAAAAGTCAGGAAAAGCTTGAGAATACAGGGAAAATCCTGTGGAAAACCATGTGGAAAATGTGGATAGTTTTCCATGCAGCAGGATCCGGAAACGGCGGAAAATATTTCAAAATTATTACAAAATGAATAATCCACAAAGTTATCCACAATGGCGTGTGGAAAAGCGCCGTCGGTTAATAATCGCGCAGAAGGTCGGGAAAGGCTTTTTCTGCGCGATATTTTGTGATATACTTATATCTGGCTCAATATGACCAAAGGCGGCACAGGAGGTTTTTCGCATGAAAAAGCGCAACCTGCTCGGGTTTGATTTCGGCGCGTCGAGCGGACGGGCCATGCTGGGCGAGTTTGACGGAAATACGCTGCAGCTGACGGAGCTGCACCGCTTTTCGAACGATCCGGTCTATCTGGCCGGCAGGTACGTTTGGGATCTGCCCAGGCTGTTTTATGAGATGAAGCAGGCGCTGCTCGCGGTCCGCCGCGCAGGCTATGCCCTCGACGCGATGGGCATCGACACATGGGGCGTGGATTTCGGCATGCTGGATAAAAACGGCAGGCTCATGGCCCTGCCCGTGCACTACCGCGACACCCGCACCGACGGGATGATCGACAAGGCCTTCTCCGTCGTTTCGCAGGAGGAGATCTTCGCGCGCACGGGGCTTGCGTTCCAGTCGTTCAACACGCTCTATCAGCTGCTGGCCATGCGCCATGAAGGCGACAGCACGCTCGACAACGCGCACCGCATGCTCATGATGCCGGACCTTCTGGCCTATTTCATGACGGGCGAGATCGCGACGGAATATACGATCGCCTCCACCAGTCAGATGACAAGCCCCATCACCCGCGATTGGGACAGGGAGCTTCTGCACAAGCTCGGCCTTCCCTCGCATTTCCTCACCCCCATCGAGCAGCCCGGCGCCATGCGCGGCGCGCTGCTGGAGGAGATCGCGCAGGAGACGGGCGTGGGCCGCGTGCCGCTGGCCGTGGTCGCCTCTCATGACACTGCCTCCGCCGTGGCGGCCGTGCCGGCGAAGGAAAAGAATTTTGCCTATATCAGCTCCGGAACGTGGTCTCTGCTCGGCGCGGAGACGACCGAGCCTCTGTGCACGAAGGAGGTCATGGAGCTCAACTATACCAACGAAGGCGGCCTTTGCGGCACGACGAGGCTGCTCAAGAACATCATGGGCCTGTGGATCATTCAGGAATGCAAGCGCGAATGGGACAGGCAGGGCGGCAGCGAGAGCTTCGGCGAGCTGGTGCAGCTGGCCGAGCAGGCCGAGCCGTTCATCGCCGTGCTGGACGTGGACGACGCGTGCTTCCTTGCGCCCGGCGGCATGCCCGAGCGCGTGCAGGCCTATTGCGCGCGCACGAACCAGCGCGTGCCGCAGAGCAAGGGCGAGATCTGCCGAGTGATCTACGAGAGCCTCGCGCTGAAATACCGCTGGGCGGTGGAGCAGATGGAAGAGAAGCTGCTGGGCAGAAAGATCGACGTGCTGCACATCGTGGGCGGCGGCAGCAAGAACGGCATGCTCAACCGCATGACGGCCAACGCCATCGGCCGCGCCGTCGTCGCCGGCCCGAGCGAGGGCACGGTCATCGGCAATCTGCTGGTGCAGGCCATGGCGATGGGCGACATCGCGAGCCTTTCCGAGCTGCGCGAGGTCGTGGCCCGTTCCTTCCCCACGGAGGACTATCTGCCCGAGCAGGGCGCGCAGGCCATGTGGGACGACGCGTATGCGAGGCTGCTCAAGCGCATGGAGGCCTGATGGGAAGAGTGGAAGATAAGATCGATCGGCTCGCCGGTTCGCTGGAGATGGCGTTTCTGGGCGACACGATCTACGACTTTTATATTCGCCGCCGTCTGCTCGTCGCGGGCGGGCCGATGAAGCAGCTGCAGCAGGCCGCGAGCAAACGGGTGTGCGCGAAGGCGCAGTCCCGCGCGCTGGGCCTGGTGGAGGAGATGCTCTCGGAGGAGGAGCGCGACGTGGTGCGCAGGGCGCGCAACACAAAGCAGCGCCCGCCGAAAAATGCGGACCCGGCGCAGTATCAGCGCGCCACGGGGCTGGAAGCCCTGCTGGGCTGGCTGTATATACAGGAAAAACACGACAGGATCGATCAGCTGATGTGCGAGATCCTCGCGCATATGAACGAAATCATTTCAACGGACGAAGGAGAAAAACACCATGCCTGAATATCGCAACGGTAAAGGCGGCGGGCGCCCCGGCGCTCCCCGCGGAGGAAAAGAATACGGCCCGAAGGGCTATGTCCCGCGCGGAGAACGCGGCGGCTTCGGCGCCAAGAGATCCTATGAAGAGCGCACGTATGCGGCCAAAAAGCCCTACGGCAAGCCCGGCCCCAAGGCCGACCGCCCCATGAGAGGCCCCAAGAGCGCGCCCGCGCCCAGAGCGCCCCGCCCGAGGCCGTCCTACGCCCCGTCCTACGGCGAAGAGGCCAACCTTGAAAACATCCTCGCCGGGCGCAACCCGATCCGCGAGGCCATCATCAACGGCCGTCACATCGAAAAGCTGCTGGTGGCGCGCGGCCTGACGGGCTCCGCGCTGGAGATCATCGCGCGCGCCCGCGCTGCGGGCATCGTAGTGCAGGAGGTAGACCGCGTCCGTCTCGATGCGATCTACTCCAACCATCAGGGCATGCTGGCGTATGCTTCCGCCGCAGAGTACGTCTCCTTGCAGGAGCTGATGGAGATCCCCGCCGAGCGCGGCGAGGAGCCCTTCTTTGTCATTCTTGACGGCGTGACCGACCCGCACAACCTCGGCGCGATCCTGCGCTCGGCGGCCTGCGCGGGCGCGCACGGCGTGATCGTGCCCGAGAGGCGCGCGGCGGGCCTCGTGCCCGCGGCGGTGAAGGCCGCTGCCGGCGCGCTGGAGCATATCGCCGTGGCCAAGGTGGGCAACCTGCGCCAGACGGTCGACACGCTCAAGGAAGCGGGCATTTGGCTCACGGCGGCCGACGCCGAGGGCGAATGCGTCTACGACGCCGATCTGTCCGGCCCTGTCTGTCTTGTCATCGGCTCCGAGGGCGACGGCGTGAGCCCGCTGGTGCTCAGCCATTGCGACAGGACCGTTTCTCTGCCCATGTCCAACGGAATGGAATCCCTCAACGCGTCGGTTGCGGCCGGCATCCTGCTCTATGAGATCCGCAAGACGCGCGCGGGACGCTGATGGCGAAGGAAACTCCCGCGCTGCTCATCGTGGACGGCTATAACGTCCTCAATGCGTGGCGCGGGAAGCTCAAAAACATGCCGCTGGCCGACGCGCGGGACGATCTGATCCACGCGCTGGCGGATTACGCCGGCTACACCGGCCAGCAGATCGTGCTCGTCTTTGACGCGTGGAAGAGCGAGCGCATCGCCCGCACGATCGAGCATGTGCCCGCCACGCTGCAGGTCGTCTTTACGCGCAGAGGCGAGACGGCGGACCATTATATCGAGCGCATGTGCGAAGAGGTGCGCGACAGGGTGGAATACGGCAGGCTCACGCTGCGCGTGGCTACGAGCGATTCCATCGAGCAGACCCTCGTCATGGGCCGGGGAGCGATCCGCATCTCGGCCAGAGAGCTGCTGCGCGAGATCGAGACCATGCGCGACCCCGATGTGCAGAGGAAAGTGCTCCCCGTGCGCGCAAAGAGCGCGGGCGGCTCCACGGTGATGGACCGCCTGCCCGAGGAAACGCGCCGCAGGCTGGAAAAAATGCGCAGGGGAGAGGAATAAGCGCGCGGATAGAGGAGAAAATACAGTGAGCGAGAACAGATACGCCCAGATGACGGACGAGGCGATCGTCAGGCTCGGCCAGAGCGGCGACGACGAAGCCGTGGAATATCTGCTGGAAAAGTACAAATACTTCGTGCGCTCCAAGGCCCGGGGTTATTTTCTCATCGGCGCGGATCACGAGGACATCGTACAGGAGGGGATGATCGGCCTGTACAAGGCGGTGCGCGATTATAAGGAAGAGCGGCTGAGCTCCTTCCGCGCCTTCGCAGAGCTTTGCATCACCCGCCAGATCATCACCGCCATCAAAATGGCGACCCGCCAGAAGCATATCCCGCTCAATTCCTACGTCTCGCTCAACCGCCCCGTCTACGACGAGGACAGCGACCGCACTCTGCTCGATACCATCGCCAAGGCCGAGCAGACCAACCCGGAGGAGCTCTTCATCGGCCGGGAGGACATGCGCGTGATCGAAGAGAGGCTGGGCAAGGTGCTCAGCCCGCTCGAGAAGCAGGTGCTCATGCTCTATATGGAAGGGCGCAGCTATCAGCAGATCTCCGAGCAGATCGGCCGGCACGCCAAATGTATCGACAACGCGCTGCAGAGAGTGAAGCGCAAGGTGACAAAATACCTCGAGGAGAGGGAAGAAAACGGCTGAAAACATGCGAAATAACGCGTTGTTAATCTTCCTGCACGATATTTGCATGTAAAGATGCCATGATTTCAGTTGACAAACGGGCCGCGGTTCTGTAAAATATTCTTTGTATGATGCGGGAACGCACGCGGGTGTAGCTCAATGGCAGAGCTCCAGCTTCCCAAGCTGATCACGTGGGTTCGATTCCCATCACCCGCTCCATACACCTGTTTTCAGTTTTCACCCCATCAGTACTATTCTTTGGGAGGGAATCCGCCATGGGAAAGGCAAAGTTTGAGCGCAATAAGCCTCACGTAAACGTTGGTACTATC
>JAUMYC010000410.1 GCA_030528845.1 Eubacteriales bacterium | reverse complement strand
AAGTCAAATATAAAAGGCTGCGTACTGCGCAGCCTTTTTCAAAAGAGGCGATAGCAATGATTACGCAGATTCTTTCGATGGTTCTGCCGGTGCTGGTGATGATCCTGCTGGGCCGCCTGTGCGCCGTAAAGGGAATCCTCAACGACGAGCGCCACGCGGGTCTCAAGGCGATCATCGGCGATATCCTGCTGCCGGTGGTGCTCTTCAATGCGTTCTTTACCGCGCAGTATGGCGGCAAGCTGCTGCTGGTGTTTGCGCTGGTGTTTCTGGGCTGTCTGGCTGCGCTGGTTGCGGGCTTTGCGCTCAAGAAGTTCGTGAGGCCGTATGACCGCTACATGCCGCTGCTGATGACCTCCTTTGAGGGCGGCATGCTCGGCTATGCGCTCTACGCGCTGCTGGCCGGATCGGACCAGACGGCGACCTACGCCGTCGTGGACATCGGTCAGACGATGTTCGCCTACACGGTCTTCCTCGCCGCGCTCAAGAGCGCCGAGGGCGGCAGGATGCCCCTTCGCGCGATGCTCAGCAACATGGCGCACAACAAGGCCTGCATCGGCATGACGACGGGTATCGTGCTGGGCGCGCTGGGCGTGCACAGGGCGATCGCGCCTACGGCGTTCGGCGTCGTGCTCGCCGAGCTCATCAGCTTCATCACCGCGCCGACCTCCGCGCTGATCCTGCTGGTCGTGGGCTATCAGCTGCGCGCCAGCCGCCGGCTCATGAAGCCGGTCGCCATCACGCTGGGGCTGCGCCTTGCGGTCATGGCGGCGGTGTTTGCGCTCGTGTCGCTCATCCTCTTTGCCATCATCCCGTACGACCGGATGCTCATGCTGGCGCTGATGCTGCAGTACACGCTGCCCGCGCCGTTCATCATCCCGCTGTTCGCGGACCTGAAGGAGGACGGCGAGTACGTCTCCACCACGCTGTCCCTCGGCACGCTGGTGACGGTCGTGCTGTTCGTGTTTGTCGCCGCGTTCAGTCTGATGTAAACAGACGGTCAAACTGCATACAGGCCTCCCGCCGGGCGCAAAGAACGCTTGCGGGAGGCTGTTTTCGCAGGATGAATAAAAAATATTGCAAAAATGCAAAAATTTACCCGAATGTTCGGCAAAAACCGCATATTCGGTATTGACAAACTGACAGAAAGAGGATAAAATTCTGCGAAAGGGCGATGAGGGAGAGTGCTCGGCAAAGACCCCGTTTCAGAGAAGTGGCGGTTGGTGCGAGCCACAAACGCGGAAGCCGGAAAGCACCTGTATCTCCTGAGCCGGAAGGAAGAAAGCCCCTGGCCGTAGAACCTTCCCGTGATTGCTGCGTGAATGCATAGGGCTTGCTGGAGCCCAAGAGGTGGCGGCATTTTGCCGCAATTTGAGTGGTACCGCGGGTATTGATAGGTTTATCGACGCTCGTCTCAAAGTGTTTATTTCTTTGAGACGGGCGTTTTTCTATTTTGATGCAGGGAGCGTGGAAGGATGGAATTCAAGCGCGTTGTGCTGCTGTGCGGTCATTACGGCAGCGGCAAGACGAATATCGCGGTGAATCTGGCGCTCGCGCTTAAAAAGGCGCGGGAGCGCGTGACAATCGCCGATCTGGACATCGTCAATCCCTACTTCCGGGCGCTCGATTCCAAGGCGGAGCTGGATGCGGCAGGCATTCCGCTGAT
>JAUMYC010000008.1:7913-24247 GCA_030528845.1 Eubacteriales bacterium | reverse complement strand
AATCCCATATTGGGGGATATATAAAACAGCGTGGTGGTGTGTTTAGATGAGAAAAATCGATTTGGGCATGCCCTCGCTGCTCGAATGCGGTTCATTTGCGGAAAATCTGCGCCTGCGCGACGAGCTTGGGCTGGATTTTCTGGAAGTGAATATGAACCTTCCCTGGGCGCAGGCGCTTTCGGCGCGGGAGCTGCGCGCGGGCGGGGCGTATTGCACGCTGCATCTGGACGAAAACGCCGACCCCTGCTCGTTTGACGAGGAGATCGCGCGGGCATGGAGGCAGAGCGTCCGGCGCTGCATTCGGCTTGCGAAGGAGGCGGGCGTGCCTCTGCTGAACATGCATCTTCCGCAGGGCGTGTATTTCAGCATGCCGCAGGGGAAGGTATATCTGGCGGATGAATATTGGCCGCAGTTTTCGGGGCTGCTCTCGCGCTTTCGCGACGAATGCGCCGCCGAGGTCGGCTCGGAGGGCCCGATGATCGCGCTGGAGAACACGCGCTGGCCGGGCATGGCGCATCTGCGGGAGGCGGCGGAGCTGCTGCTGCAGGCGGAATGCTTCTGCCTTTGCTATGACGCCGGGCACGACCGCAGCGGCTGCGCGCGTCCGTTTTTTGAGGCGCACGCGGGCCGCTGGAAGCATATGCACCTGCACGACGCCGACGCGCGGGGCGATCACAAGCCGTTGGGCGAAGGGGACATGGACTGGCAGGGGGCGCTGCGCGCGGCGGAGGCAAACGGCGTGGAGCGCGTCGTACTGGAAGTGAAGACGCAGCGCGGGCTGCGCGAGGGCATCGCACGATATAAGGAGAAAAGAACGTGAACAATCGCATCGTTATCAAGGGCGCGCGGGAGCACAACCTCAAAAATGTGGATCTGGAGCTGCCGCGCGACAAGCTGATCGTCATGACGGGGCTCTCCGGCAGCGGCAAATCCTCTCTGGCGTTCGATACTATCTACGCCGAGGGGCAGCGGCGCTATGTCGAGTCGCTCTCCTCCTATGCGCGGCAGTTTTTGGGGCAGATGGACAAGCCGGACGTGGATTATATCGACGGATTGAGCCCGGCGATCTCCATCGACCAGAAGACCACCAGCCGCAACCCGCGCTCCACCGTGGGCACGGTGACGGAGATCTACGATTACCTGCGCCTGCTCTATGCGCGCGTGGGCACGCCGCACTGCCCGGAATGCGGGCGCGAGATCACGCAGCAGACGGTGGATCAGATCGTGGACAAGGTGCGTGAGCTGCCCGAGCGCACGCGCATACAGGTGCTCGCGCCGGTCATCCGCGGCAGGAAGGGCGAGTACAGGCAGCTGCTGGAGGACATGCTCAAGCAGGGCTTTATGCGCGCGCGCATCGACGGCAGGATGTGCGAGCTGGAGGAGCCGCCGAAGATCGCCAAAAACAACAAGCATACCATCGAGATCGTGGTGGATCGCCTCGCCGTGCGCGCAGACATGCAGAAGAGGCTGACGGATTCGCTGGAGACGGCTATGAAGCTGGCCGGCGGGCTGGTGGTCATCAACGTGCTGGCGCGCGAGGAGGGCGAGCAGGAGCAGGATCTGCTCTTTTCGCAGAATTACGCCTGCCCGGACTGCGGCATTTCCATCGAGGAGCTCACGCCGCGCATGTTCTCCTTCAACAACCCCTACGGCGCCTGCCCGACCTGCTCGGGCCTGGGCACGCTGATGAAGTTCGACCCGGCCATCGTCATCCCGGACCGCAGCCTGAGCCTGAACGGCGGGGCGATCGCGGTGTCAAACTGGTCGAGATCCGGCGATGAGGACACGATGTCGCATATGATCCTCTCCGCGCTGGCAAAGCACTATGCGTTTTCGCTCGACACGCCCATCTGCGAGCTGCCGGAGGGCATCGAGGAGATCTTGCTCTACGGCACAAAGGGGCAGAAGATCAAGATCGCCTATGAGCGCGAGAGCGGCCGGGGCGAGTTCATGGCCCCGTTTGAGGGCATCATCACCAATCTGGAGCGGCGCTACCGCGAGACGCAGAGCGAGGCGGTGAAGGAATCGCTGGAGGACTGCATGAGCGCCACGCTCTGTCCCGTCTGCAACGGGCAGCGGCTCAAGAGAGAGGCGCTTGCGGTCACGGTGGGCGGTATTTCTATCGCGCAGCTGTGCGAGATGCCCGTCGTGCAGGCGCGCGGATTTGTGCGGGATTTGAAGCTTTCCGAGAAGAACGCGATGATCGCCGGGCAGATCCTGCGCGAGATCGACAGCCGTCTGGGCTTCCTCAACGACGTCGGCCTTTCCTACCTCACCTTGTCCCGCGCTGCGGCGACTCTTTCCGGCGGCGAGGCGCAGCGCATCCGTCTGGCCACGCAGATCGGCTCGAGCCTGATGGGCGTTTTGTATATTCTGGACGAGCCGAGCATCGGCCTGCACCAGCGCGATAACCAGAAGCTGCTGGGCACGCTGCGGCATCTGCGCGATCTGGGCAACACGCTGGTGGTCGTGGAGCACGACGAGGAGACCATGCGCGCGGCGGATCATCTGGTGGACATCGGCCCCGGCGCGGGCGAAAACGGCGGGCGCGTCATTGCCTCGGGCACGGTGGAGGACATCATCCGCGCGCCCGAGAGCATCACCGGCGCGTTCCTCTCCGGCAGGCGCAAGGTGGCCGTGCCGGAAAAGAGGCGCACGCCCACGGGCTGGCTCAAGATCAAAAACGCGCGCGCGAACAACCTCAAGGGCATCGACGTGCGATTCCCGCTGGGCGTGATCAGCTGCGTCACGGGCGTTTCCGGCAGCGGCAAATCCTCTCTGGTGAACGAGATCCTCTTTAAGAGGCTCTCGCACGATTTGAACCGCTCGCGCCTGCGCGCGGGCGCGCACGACGGGATCGAGGGCATCGAACAGCTGGACAAGATCATCGCGATCGACCAGTCGCCCATCGGGCGCTCGCCGCGTTCGAACCCGGCCACGTATACCGGCGTGTTCGATCTCATCCGCGAGGTCTTCGCCGCGACGACCGACGCCAAGACGCGCGGCTACAAGCCCAACCGCTTCTCTTTTAACGTGAAGGGCGGACGCTGCGAGGCCTGCGCGGGCGACGGCATCCTGAAGATTGAGATGCACTTTTTGCCGGACGTCTATGTGCCCTGCGACGTGTGCAAGGGCAGGCGCTACAACCGCGAGACGCTGGAGGTGCGCTACAAGGGCAAGAATATTTTCGAAGTGCTGGATATGACGGTGGACGAGGCGGTGGAATTTTTTGCGCCGCTGCCGCGCATCGCGGCGAAGCTGCAGACGCTCAAGGACGTGGGGCTGGGCTACATCAAGATCGGCCAGCCCTCCACCACGCTCTCCGGCGGCGAGGCGCAGCGCATCAAGCTGGCGACGGAGCTCAGCCGCAAGGCCACCGGCCGCACGCTCTATGTGCTGGACGAGCCCACCACCGGCCTGCATATGGCCGATGTGCAGCAGCTCGATTCCGTTTTGCAGAAGCTGGCCGACGCGGGCAACACGCTGGTCGTCATCGAGCATAATCTGGACGTGATCAAGACGGCGGATCATATCATCGACATGGGGCCGGAGGGCGGCGATCAGGGCGGCACGGTCATCGCGGAGGGCACGCCCGAGCAGGTGGCCGAATGCGAAGGCAGCTACACCGGGCTCTTCCTGAGGCCCTACCTCGCCTAAACGACAGACAAAAAAACCGGAGCACCGCGCGGGGCTCCGGTTTTTTTGTTGCGCTTTTTTATTATTGCACTTCGAGCGCGCGGCCCGTGCGCAGAAGGCACAGCAGGCTCTGCGCGACGGGGATGCCGGTGATCTGCTCCAGCGCGCGCCGATAGAGCCGCAGCTGCGGGCCGTAGCGCGCGAGCAGCTCTTCCTCGTCGTCGGCGCGGTCGGTCTTGTAATCGAGCAGGATCCAGCGGCCGTTTTCAATGAAACAGCAGTCGATCACGCCCTGCACGAGCACTTCTGTGTCCGGCGCGCCCGGGCCGAGGGCCTCCTGCGCGCGCATGCGCAGGTTGAACGCCCATTCGCGCCGCAGCTGCTGCGCCGCGCAGGCGCGCTGGCCGACGTCGCTCTCCAGAAAGCGCACGAGCATCTCAGTGCGCACGCTCGCGCGCTCTTCCCGGCTGAGCACGCCGCGGAAGGCGAGCAGGTCGAGCTGCTGGCGCACGGCTGCGTGCAGCACATCGCCGCCGAAATGGCGCAGCGCGGGCAGATCCAGAGCGCACAGGGCCGCGTGGGTCGCGGTGCCGCGCTCGAGCGAACGCCGCGACGCGCCGCCGAGGAACGCGGGCTTTTCCTCCGGGGGCTGCCGTTCCGCCGGGCCGAGCACCTGCCGCGCCATGGAGGTGACGGTGAGCTTGAGCGGGCTGAGCGTTTCCTCGACATGAGGATAGACCCAGCGGTAGGACTCGTCCAGCACCGGCGAGGAGCCGCCCTGCCCCTGCGCGAGGAGCCTGTCGAGCGATTCCGCCGGGGAGGGAGCTTCGGCGGCGCCTGCCGCGCCCGGCACGCCCGAGGGAGTTTCCAGCCGCAGCTCGGTCTCCCCGCCCTGCGCGCCGTCGACGCCGAGGCCGGGCACGCAGGGCGCCACAGCGTCGAGCCAGCTGTGGATGCGGCGGATGTTGTCGCCGCCGACGCGCCAGCGCACGCTCTCGCCTTCGAGATCCTTCACGCGCCCGACGAGGATGAGCCGATCGGAGGCGCGCGTCATGAGCACGTAGAGCAGGCGCAGCTCTTCGTTGATCGTTTCCAGATTTTCGACGCTGTGCACGGCCTTGCTCAGCACGGTCTCGCGGCGCGTGCGCAGGGCGGGGTCGTGCAGCTCGATGGCAAAGCCGAGGTCGCGGTGGGCGGCGAACTCGCCCCGGGCCGCATTGCGCGTGAAATCGCGCTCCAGCTGCGCGCCGATGACGATGGGGAATTCGAGGCCTTTGGATTTGTGCACGGTCATCAGCCGCACCACGTCGTCGCCCTCGCCCAGAGGCTGCGCCTCACCGTAATCCGCCGCGCCGCCGCCGGGCATCTTGAAGCTGTCCAGAAAGGAGGCGAGGGAGCCGCTGCCCGTCTGCATATGGCGCGCGGCCATGTCGCAGAGCAGATCGAGGTTGGCCAGCCTGCGCTTTCCCCCGGCGAGCGCGCCGACATAGGCCGCAAAGCCGGTCTCGCGCAGGAAACGGTCTAAGAATTCGTCGAGCGGCAGGCTGCGCGAGAGCATGCGCCACTGCGCAAGGGAGAAGAGGAAATCCTGCAGGCGCAGGCCCAGCGCATCCGCCTCCTGCGCCCTCTTTTCCAGCGCGTCGCGGAAGCTCTCCTTCGGGCAGGCGATGCGCACGAGCGCGATATCCTCCGGCGAAAAGCCGAAGCAGGGGCTCAACAGCGCGGCGAGCAGGTCGTTGTCGCGCCGCCCGTTGTCCACCAGCGCGAGCAGAGCGAGCACATGGCGGATCTCCATGCTCTGCGCATAGCCGCCGCCCGTATCCGCGAAGCAGGGCACGCCCTCTGCGTCGAGGACGTCGCGCACGGCCAGCAGCCGCTCGCGCGTGCGGGCGAGGATCACGATATCGCGATAGCGAACGGGGCGTATCTCGCCCGTGGAGGGGTCGTGCAGGGGCGTGCCGACGAGCGCAGCGATGCGCCGGGCGATGAACAGCCCCTCGCGCACGGCGTCGGCGGGGCTTTCGTCCTCTTCGCTCTTTTCCTCGGCTGCGCTCAGCAGCGCGACCTCCACCGGCGGGTCTTCGTCCGGCCATGTCGCGCCGGGGTAGAGCGCCTCGTCCGGCGAATAGCCGATCTCGGAGCCCTCGAGCCGGAAGACATGCGCGAAGACGCGGTTGGTGAAGCCGAGGATGCGGCTGCGGGAGCGGAAATTGCGGTTGAGGCGGATCAGCCTGCCGCCCTGCTCCGCCTCGAAGGCGCGCTGTTTTGCGATGAACAGGCCCGGCTCGGCGAGGCGGAAGCGATAGATGGACTGCTTGACGTCGCCCACGAGAAAGAGCCTGCCCGGGCGCGCCGTGAGCCGAATGATCGCCTCCTGCAGGTCGGAAATATCCTGATATTCGTCTACGAAGACGGCGTCGTAGCGCCCGGAGATCGCGCGCGCAGCCTCGCTTTGCTGCATCACGCGGATGGCGCGCTGCTCAAGGTCGGCGTAATCATAGGCGGCGCGCGCGTCCTTTTCCGCCTCGAGTCGTTCGTGCATGGCGCGCACGATCTGTACGAGCGTCTGCAGTGCGGGCGCGTTCAGGCGCATGTCCTCGCGCGCAGAGGCGGGGTCGCACAGCGCGGAGACGGCCTTGCCGACGCGTTCGCCCGCCCGCTTGCGCGCTTTTTTGACTTCCTCAAGCAGTGTTTCGTCGCATTTGCCGCGCCCGGGCCGCGCCTGCGCAAACCCCTGCAGCGCCGCGCGGAGCCCGCCGCCGGAGAGCGCGGAGGCGTTTTGCAGCTGTTCAAGGTCGGCCTCGATCGCGCCGGCGTAATGCAGCGGGCCTGCGGGCAGCAGGCAGAGCGCGTGCGCATGTGCGTACAGGGCTTCGGCCTCGCTCAGCAGCGCGCGCGCGTCCTCTTCCAGCAGGGCGCAGCAGCGCGCGGCGAGCTCTTCACCGTCTGTGCGCGCGAGGGCGTCCTCGAGCCAGAGCCACGGGTCGGGCCGATTGCGCGCGAAGCGATAGAGGGCGGAGGCGAGTTCGGCCACGGCGCGGGTGTCCCGCCCGCAGACGAGGCGCTCCAGCCCTTCGCCGCCCTGCGCGTAGACCTCGTCCATGGCCTCGCGCAGCGCGAGGGAGGCGAGCTTATCGGCCTCGGCGGGTTCCATGATGCGGAACGCCGGGTCCACCCCGGCGGCTTCGAAATGCTCGCGCATGAGGGAGGCGCAATGCGAATGCAGCGTGCCGATGGCTGCCATGGGCAGTTTATCGAGCTGCTCGCGGAAGCGCTCGTTTTCCCCGGCGAGCTGTTCCAGCCGCGCCTGCAGCTTGGCGCGCATGTCGGAGGCGGCTGCGCGGGTGAAGGTGACGATGAGCAGGCGGTCGATATCCATGCCCTCTTCAAGGAGCGCGAGCACGCGCGCGACGAGCACCGTCGTCTTGCCCGAGCCCGCCGCTGCGGAGACGAGCAGATCGCTCCCGCGCGCGTCGATGGCGGATTGCTGCTGGGGGGTGAATTTCGGCATGGAACGACCTCCTTGGGGGCGAAGTAGGAGTTACGCCGGGGGCTCCTCGCCCCCGGACCCCTCGGCAAAGGGAATGATTCCCTTTGCAATCCTCTGTATGGGGGGAGAAAGCATATGAGATGTTTTTGGGTTAACCCAAAAGATGGGGTTCCAAGGGGCCACTGGTCCCTTGGCGGGGTGCAGGGGCAGAGCCCCTGCCGGGGAGTCCGGAGGGGCGGAGCCCCTTTGGCGGGTGCAGGGGCCATCGCCCTGTGCGAAAAAGCCGGGGCTGTGCCGCGAAGACACAGCCCCGGAAATACGCTCGTGGGGGGGATTATTCCTCGGCGTAGCAGCGGGCGTAGTTGATGAGATCGCCCAGCTGGCGGTTGTACGGACGGAAGACGAAGGAGTAGGTGACAGGCTCGGTGAGGTAGAGCTTGTAGTGCTCCTGCGGTTCCGGACCGCAGATGTTGGAGCCGAGGCCGCCCTGGCGATAATCCAGAGAGAGGATGGTCGCGCCTTCGGCTTCGAGCTCGTAGGTGTGCTTGGCTTCGTCCAGCGCCTTGTCGGTGTACTCATGCGCGGTGAAGGAGAAGCCGGCGTCCTGATAGGTATTCTCGCCGATGACGAGGAAGCCCTTGCCGAGGATGTCGGTCACGGCCAGAGCGCGCACGCCGCCGCGGGCGCCGTTCTCCTGCGGACGGACATAGGGCTCGTGCAGGTCGGTGACCATGGCGCGATACTGGCCGAGCATGGCGCTGGCGGCCATGTCCGGATAGTTCTCGTGCGGGCCCTTGCCGTACCAGAACACGCGGTCGTATTCCGCCGGCAGGCGCAGCTGCACGCCCAGCTTGGGCAGGTAGGACATGTTCTTGTTCAGCGGCTCGACGGTCATGCTCATGCGGACGTCGCCGTTGCCGTAGATGCGATAGGTGGTGGTGGTGCGCAGATAGGGGTTCATGATGTAGGGCCCGTGTACGCAGGTGACCGTCACTTCGGCGCAGGAGGCGTTCACGAGGCCGGCGTCCATGTCTTCCACGCGGCTCTGGAGCTTGTCCATGCCCCAGCGCAGCCACTTTTCCTTGATGCGCACGTCGTTGTCGGTGGGCGCGCGCCAGATGTTGAAGCGCGGGCCTTCTTCGATGAGCTCGGCGCCGGCGCTGACCCAGGAGATCATCTGGCCGGTGACGGCGTCGAAGAGGATCTCGAAATCTTCACCGGCAACGGAGATGGAATCGCCGTCGTCGTCGATCTCGACCTCGGCCATGTTGGCGCAGGGATACTTATGCACATAGGGCACGGTGGAGAGCATCAGCTGGCTGCGGGAGACTTCGTAGCCCGCGTCGCACCAGAGGGTCTCTTCGGCCTCGGTGAGCACGATCTCGACGTAGGCTTCGCCGTGCTTCGGGCGGCGGTAGCCCAGCTCGATGGTCTTTTCGCCGTGGGAGGGCACGCCGGAGAGATCCAGCTCGCCGCCGCAGAGGCGCTCGCCCTCGCAGACGAGAGACCAGGTGGCCCTGTAGCGGCCAAGGCACACGAAGTCGAGCATGTTCTGCACCTTCAGCACGCCGTTTTTCTCATCGACCCAGCTGAAGCGGGCGGGCTCGAGCACCTTCTTGTACTCGATCAGGCCGGTGTGGGCGGTGCGGTCGGGATAGCACAGCGCGTCCACGCAGAAGTTGCCGTCGTTGGGCTTGTCGCCGAAATCGCCGCCGTAGGCGTAGTATTCTTCGCCTTCTTCGGTCTCGCAGAGCATGCCGTGGTCGACCCACTCCCAGATGCAGCCGCCGATGAGGCGCTTGGAGGCATAGAACTCGTCCCAGTATTCCTTGATGGAGCCGGGGCCGAGGCCCATGGCGTGGGCATATTCGCACATATAGAAGGGCTGCGGCTTGTCGCTCAGGCCTTCCTCGTGCACCTTTTCGACCGGCCAGTACATGACGGACTCGATGTCGGTGGTCTTGAGCTCGTGGTCGCCTTCATAGTGGATCGGGCGGCTGTTGTCGATCTCCAGAATGGCATCCTTCATGTGCTGATGGTTCACGCCGTAGCCGGATTCGTTGCCCAGAGACCAGATGATGATGGAGGCGTGGTTGCGGTCGCGGCCGACCATGCGCACGGCGCGGTCCACATAGGCGTCCTTCCATTCGGGGGCATAGGAGAGATAGTTGCCGTAGAAATCGTCCGGGATCTTGCGCATGCCGTTGGCGTCGCGCTGCGGCTTGGCGAAGTCGGTCTGCGTCCAGCCGGGGATCATCATCCCGTGGCATTCGAGGTCGGCCTCGTCGATGACATACAGGCCGTACTTGTCACACAGATGCAGCCAGCGCGGGTCGTTGGGATAATGAGAAGTGCGCACGGTGTTGATGTTGTGCTTCTTCATCATTTCGATATCGAGGATGAGCTTGTCGATGGGGGTGACATGGCCCAGCTCGGAGTCGGTGTCGTGGCGGTTGACGCCCTTGAGCTTGATGGTGCGGCCGTTGACCCACAGCGCGCTGTCCTTGATCTCGACCTTCTTGAAGCCGATGTCGACCTTGTTGTATTCGGTGGCGTTGCCGCCGTTTTCAAGGATGACCAGCAGGGAATAGAGCTCGGGAGTCTCGGCGGTCCACTTCTTGCAGCCGGCCACGGTGAAGCTGAGCTTGGCGGCTTCGCAGGCGGCCACGGTCTTCTCTTCGACGATCTCGCCGTCCTTGAGCAGGCGGGCGCGGATGACGGCGGCGGAGACGTCGCCGATGACGTTGCATTCCACATTCAGGATGCCGTCGGTGTAGGTGTCGTCGAGAGTCGCGTCGGCGATGATGTCGCGCACGTGGGTCTTGGGGGTGCCCAGCAGATACACGTCGCGGAAGATGCCGCTCAGACGCCACATATCCTGATCCTCGAGGTAAGTGCCGTCGGACCACTTATAGACCTTCACGGCCACGATATTTTCGCCCTGCTCGACCAGCTCGGTGATGTCGAACTCGGCGGGCATATGGGGCACCTTGGAGAAGCCGGCGAGCTTGCCGTTGACCCATACATAGTACGCGGAATCCACGCCGTCGAAGTTGATGGTCACGCGGCGGTTATCCCAATTGTGGGGCAGATAGAAGGCGCGGCGATAGATGCCCACGGGGGTGATGTCCGGCACGTGGGGCGGATCACACGGGATGGGATACTGCACGTTGCAATACTGGGGGATGTCGTAGCCGTGCATCTGCCAGTTGCTCGGCACGTCCAGCTTGTCCCATTCCATCTCGTCCACATAGTATTCCGGATCCATGAAGTCGTCCGGAGTGACGCCGTCCGGGCAATACAGGAAATCCCAGCGGCCGTTGAGCAGACGGAACATTTCGGAAAGGCCGCGGTCACCGATCATCGCGGTGGCTTCGCACTGGAAGGGGAAAATGGAAGCGCGGGGCGCTTCACGGTTGATCTGGAGCACGGCGGGGTTCTGCCAATCCGGCAGAGGACGCTTTGCCATGGTGTTTTCCTCCTTTTTTATATCGCCATAGGGTTCGATTTGGACAGACATGATCCAACAGCTATAGTATAACAAAAAAATGCCGTTTTGCAACGGCATTTTTCCTTTTTCCTCGTGAGGGGGGAGCGGTCAGTCCGCCCGGGTGAAGGTGCATGTCCAGCAGCCGCCGGCGGCAGCCTCCGGCCGGGAGAGCACCAGCGCCCAGAGCGGCGCTTCGCCCTCCGCCGTGTTCAGCTGCTCCACGGCGGCATGGGTGGGGCCGTCCCATTCGACATACGCCCCGCCGATGCGCGCGCGCGGCGCGCCCACTGCGGGCACGGGCTGGCTCGGTGAGACGAAGCGCAGTCTGCTCGGCCTGCGCACGCCGGCATAGTCGAAGGCGTCCAGCAGGCGCACGGTCTGATCCTGATTGGTGAGCATGACGGTGCGCTGCCAGGAGGAGATGGAGGCGTCCAGCGGGAAGGAGGGCGCGATGTCCATGGTGATGGTGGGGAAGCCCTCGATGCGCACGGAGACGTCCCGGCAGGAAAAGCGCGCCTGCGCGCGGCCGTCCGGCTCGGGCAGAGAGCGGCGCTCCGCAGCGCCGGGGGCGGTAATGAGCACGGGCTGCCCGTCCAAAAAGAGGACGAGCGCGCCGGCGTGCAGGCCGACATAAAAGCCCCTTCCGCTGTGCGGCCTTGCGGCGTAATAGCACTGCCCCTGCAGGCAGGAAACGGGCTCGGGCGGCATGCTGCCCCCGTCCTTTTCCAGAGAGGAACGCCACAGCGCGCTGAGCAGCCGCGCGGTGATATTCTCCTCCGGCCTGTCCGGGCGGGGCGTTTCGCTCTGCCGGGCGAGGCGATCGAGCATTGCGCCGAGCGAGCACATCGCGTCGTCGTCGAAGGTCGCGCCGATGCGATAGAGATCTTCGCCGAAGAGAGCGGGCTGCATGCGGCTTTTTTCGTCTGCGAAATATTCGCCGTCGATGTGCAGATGCACGGGCAGGCGCATCTGCGCGAGCAGAGCCTCGTCC
Organism: Eubacteriales bacterium; assembly: GCA_030528845.1. The sequence goes on along the minus strand of JAUMYC010000008.1, from coordinate 12,640 downwards.
GCGCGCAGGCCGCTCTGCCCGGCGCAGGCGAGGTCGGCCAGCAGCGCCGCGTCCGCGATGGCGCAGGAGCTCTTCGTCCAGCCGACGAGGCCTTCGCGCTGAAAGGCGGAGAGCGCCCAGCCGCCGCTTGCGCAGCGGTCAGCGATGCGCAGCGCGTTCTTCAGCCGCAGCCAGCGCAGCGATTCGTTCTGCGGCACGATCAGACAGGCGGCCGTGGCGGCGCGCGCAAAATCCGGCGCGTCCGTGCGGCGCAGGACGGTCTCGCAGCAGGCGGGGTCGTCCAAAAAGCGCAGAAAGCGCTCCTCACAGGCCTGATAGACGCCCTCGCGCAGGCCGATGGCATATTCCTCCAGCGGCTGCTCCAGCAAAACCGCCGCCCACGCCAGCAGCTCCGCCGTCTGCGCGGCGAAGGAATCCGGCATGGAGAGCAAGCGGGCGGGCGCATGACGGCGGCCGGCGGCGTTCCAGTCCGGCTCGGAGAGGATGGCGAAGACGAGCTGCGCAGCCTGCGGCAGATAGCGCCCGCGCTGGTGCACGGCCTCGCCGAGGCAGAGCGCAGCCAGCGAGCGCCGGTTTTCGCCGCGCAGGGCGTCGTAGCCGGAGGGGGAGGCGATCCAGTCGGCCAGAGAGGGCGTGCGCAGCTCCGCCCGCAACGCCTTCTCCGCGCGGGAGAGGAACAGATCGACCGTGTGCGCGGGCAGGCGCGGCAGGTCGCTGCGGCGGAAGAGCACGAATTCCTCCGCAGGCAGGAGAGATGTGACCATGGCTTCAAAATGGGTAGAGATCATGCGCGATCATCTCCTGAAAGAATGTGACGGGAGAGCGGTCGGCTCAGAAGGGCAGGAAGCGGCCCTCGTCCTCGGAGCGCTTGGCCAGATCGATCAGCCGCTGCAGCTCGGCCCCGTGCGCCAGAGAGGGCTGGGGCGCCTTGTCATGCGCGACGGCCTCGAGGAAGGTGTACATGCAGTGCAGATGCCCCCTGTCCCAGCCGATGGTGTTCTTGCTGGGCAGGAAGGAGCCGCCCGGCGCGGGATAGCGCGCCACGCATTCGATGCGCACGAAGCCCTTCATGCCGCCGTAGGGGCCCTCGGGCAGAGTGTTGTCGTAGAACCAGAGCCAGTCCGGCTCCATCAGGTTCCAGCGGATCGCGCCCTTCGTGCCGGTGATCTCGAGGAGCATTTCGTCGTTGGAGCCCGTGGCGATCTTGCTGGCCTCGATGACGCCCAGCGCGCCGCCGGGCATGCGCAGGGTCATCACGGCGTGATCCTCGGCGATCTGCGCGCCCTCGGCCGTGCCGCCGCCGGGCAGGGGACGCCGCTCGTAGAGGCGGTTGGTGGCGCAGAAGACGGAGGCGGGCCAGCCGATCATCCATGTGATCAGATCCAGCGCGTGTACGGCCAGGTCGTTGAGCACGCCGCCCTCGGCCAGCTGCTTCCAGCCGGCGGGCTTGCCCGCGTCGAGCGAGCCGGAGTGCAGATAGCGGCAGGAGAAGCCGGTGATCTCGCCCAGCAGCCCTTCCTCGCAGATCTGCTTTGCGCGCAGAGTGGAGGGGAAGAAGCGGTCGTTGAAGACGATCATGGAACGGCCTGCGCAGGAGGCAGCCGCGTCGGCGATGCGCCGGGCGGCGGCGTAGTTGTCCGCAAGAGGCTTGTCGATATAGACGTGCTTGCCCGCCTGCAGCGCCGCGACGGCGATCTCTTCATGGCCGGAATTGGGCGTGCAGATGGAAACGGCGTCGATCTGCGGGTCGTTGATGATCTCGCGCCAGTCCAGCGTGCTTTTTTTGAAATCAAACGCGGCCATGGCCTCGTCCACGGAGGACTGCCTGCGCGAGCAGACGGCGCTGAGCTCCGGCTTGAAATCCAGCCCCTTGTAATACAGCGGCACGGCGCGCGCGGCCTGCGCGTGGGTGCGGCCCATAAACCCCCAGCCGATGACGGCGTAGCGGATGGTCTTCATAGGTGGTTCACTTGCCTTTCAAAGAAAATAATGTGTTCTATAGATTGATGATATCACATCTTCGCCCGGCCTTCAACCGCCGCAGCGGTAGCGCGCGCGTGCGGCTTGTGATATAATAAAAAACACCGAAAAAACACCGAACGAACAACGAACCGAAGGGAGACAAAAGAGAATGTCGAAAGTCGTATTGGGAAAAACCGGGATCGTATCGCCCAAAAACGCGTTTGGCGCGCTGCCCATCCAGAGGGTCACGGCGGACTACGCGGGCATGCTTCTGAAAAAGGCCTATGCCGCGGGCTTCACCTTCTTTGACACCGCGCGCGCGTACAGCGACAGCGAGGAGAAAATGGGCCTTGCGCTCAGCGACGTGCGCGGGAAGATCACCATCGCCACCAAGACCGGCGCGACCGACCCGGAGACCTTCTGGAAGCATCTGGAGACGAGCCTGAAGAACCTGAAGACGGACTACATCGACATCTATCAGTTCCACAATCCCGCCTTCTGCCCCAAGCCCGGCGACGGCACCGGCCTGTACGAGGCCATGCTCGAGGCGAAGGCGCAGGGCAAGATCCGCCACATCGGCATCACCAACCACCGCCTGGACGTGGCCACCGAGGCCGTGAAGAGCGGCCTGTACGAGACGCTGCAGTTCCCCTTCTGCTATCTGGCGACGGAGAAGGACATCGAGCTGGTGAAGCTGTGCAAAGAAAAGGGTGTGGGCTTCATCGCCATGAAGGGCCTCTCCGGCGGCCTGCTCAACAACAGCAAGGCCGTGTACGCGTGGATGGAGGAGTTTGACAACGTGCTGCCCATCTGGGGCGTGCAGAGGGAGAGCGAGCTGGACGAGTTCATCTCCTATTTTGAGAACCCGCCGTCCATGGACGGGGAGATCAAAGAGCTGATCGAAAAGGACCGCAGGGAGCTGATCGGCTCGTTCTGCCGCGCCTGCGGCTATTGCATGCCCTGCCCGATGGGTATCCAGATCAGCAACGCCGCGCGCATGAGCCAGCTCATCCGCCGCAGCCCCTCGGCGCAGTGGCTGAGCGAGGAAAACCAGAAGATGATGGAAAACATCGCAAACTGCGTCGAATGCGGACAGTGCATGAGCCGATGCCCCTACGAACTCAACACCCCCGCGCTGCTCAAGGCAAACCTTGAGGATTACCGCAATATCGTCTCCGGCAAGACCAAGGTGTAAGGAGGATGGAATATATAATTCTGGACAACAGGCTGCATACGGATGATTATATCCGCCTGTTTGCTGCGGCCGGCTGGGGCGAACCGCCGCGTGATATGACGGAAAAGGCGCTGAAAAACAGCTATGCGACGTTTTCTGTGGAAGCGGACGGACGCGTGATCGCTATGGCGCGGCTGCTGGGCGACGGTGCGATGTCCTTTTTCCTGAAGGATTTTGTGGTGGAGCCGCAGATGCAGGGCAGGGGAATTGGAAAAGCGCTGCTTGCACACATTGAAGAGTACATCCGCCTGCAGTTGGAAAACGGCTGGGCGGGATATCTGCAGCTGGTCAGCTCGAAGGGAAAAGAAGGGTTTTACCACAAAATGGGCTTTGCCGCGCATCCGAACGAACACAGCGGACCGGCCATGTCCAAATGGATCCGATAAGAATAAGGAAAAACAGGTTCTCGCGCGAGGGCCTGTTTTTAAAATCGGAGCGAGAAATTGCGGTATCGGTATTGCGATTTGTTACAAAAAGGTTTATAATACAAAACTAACAGGATTTGCGGACGCGCATCCGCGCAGTGCGGACGGCCGCAAAAAACAAAGGAGGACAACGAAAATGACTGTAAAAGAAATGTATCAGACGGTTCTGGAGCTGGTCGGTCTGGATTTCATGCCGGAGGACAGCGGCATCGTGTATGACAACGGCAAGGAAGTGAAAAAGGTCCTGGCCGGCATCGATATGGACACCGCCATGCTCATGATCGCCAAGCAGTGCGGCTTTGACTGCGTCGCGCAGCACCATCCGGCCGGCATCATCGGCCCCGCCGGCATCGAGCACGACCTCTTCGGCCGCGATCATATGAAGAAGCTGATGGAATGCGGCGTGCCGATCAACGAGGCGCAGAAGCTGGCCTATGCCAGCCGCCAGAGGCGCAGCCAGGGCATGCATTCCCGCAACCGCACCATGATGCGCGACGCGGCCAAGCTGCTCGACATCTCCGACGTGGCCTTCCACACCCCGGCCGACATGCTGGCCGAGCGCTACACGCAGGAAAAGATGGACGCGCTCTCTGCGGCCAACCCGCGCTGCACCGTGGGCGACGTCATCGACGAGCTGCTCAAGATCCGCGAATACGCCGAGTGCCTCGAGGGCCAGAAGCCCGAAGTCTGGGTCGGCTCCAAGGACAGCTTCGCCGGCAAGATCTATGTGGAAATGTACGGCGTGGGCGCTCCGTCCATCGACGAGTACATCGCCTGCTCCAATGCGGGCGTGGGCACCTTCGTGACCATGCATGCCACCCCCGAGGTCATCGAGGGCCTGCGCAAGCACAATAAGTCCAACCTGATCGTGGCCGGCCACATGGCCAGCGATTCTCTGGGCTTCAACCAGATTCTCGACGCCTGGGAGGCCAAGGGTCTGGAGATCGTCCGCATCAGCGGCATCGTCTAAAGAGTTGGTTCAACAGGGCCGTGCGTTTTTTGCACGGCCTTGTTTTTTGTGGTAAAATAACGGGAAAGGCGCGGGGCGGGCGAGAAGAAAAGCGAAGGTCGGCTGCTCGTTTGTAGGGGCGGGGCTTGCCCCCGCC
>JAUMYC010000008.1:0-7813 GCA_030528845.1 Eubacteriales bacterium | reverse complement strand
TTTGTAGGGGCGGGGCTTGCCCCCGCCCGTCTGGTTGAGTTGTTCGCGCCGCTGAACCGACGGCTGCGCGGGGGCGGGCGACCGCAAGGGTCGCCCCTACGGGAGAGAAGAAAAGCGAAGGTCGGGCGGCCGAAAGGGTCGCCAAATGCGGGGAGGCGGGGAATTCCTGCACCGGAGAGGACAGGCATTTTGCGGCGGAGCGCGGTATACTGCGGGCGAAGGAGATGAAGCGGATGAACTGGACGGAGACGATCAACGGCATCCTGCAGGACATCGAGCGGAGCCTCGCCGGAGAGATCGACTATGCGGCGATCGCGCGCAGGGCGGGCCTTTCGCAGTATTATCTCCAGCGCGTGTTTTCGGCGATGACGGGCATGAGCATGGCGGAATATGTGCGGGAGAGGCGGCTTTCTCTGGCCGGGCAGGAGCTGCATAAGGGCGCAAAGGTGATCGACGCCGCGCTCAAATACGGTTACGAAACGCCGGAGAGCTTTCAAAAGGCGTTCAAGCGGTTTCACGGCCTGACGCCCGCTGCCGCCAAAAAGCCGGACGCGCCTCTGCGCTGGCGTAATCCGCTTCAGATCCGAATACAGCTCGTAGGAGGCGGTATGATGGATTACAGAGTGGAAAAAATGGACAGGCTGCGCGTGCTGGTAAAGGAGTATGCGGTGGCGTACGACACATGCATGCGCGATATCCCGCAGCTCTGGGACGAATACGCGGCGGCGGGGCTGCACGGCGTGGTGCCCGGCATGCTGGCCGTATGCTTTGACAGCGAGCCCGGAGCGGATTTTATCTATGCCATCGGCGATTTTTATGCGGACGGCGCGGTCGTGCCGGAAGGGTTCGTCGTGCGGGAGATTCCCGCGCATACATGGGCGAAGTTCCGCGCTGTCGGGCCGATGCCCGGCGCGCTGCAGGCGCTGAACCGGCAGATCTATACCGAATGGATGCCCGGCAACGGGCAGTTCGCGCCCGCAGAGGGCATGAATATCGAGATCTACAGCGAGGGAGAGACGGATGCGGCGGATTATGAGAGCTTCATCTGGATCCCCGTCAGGGAGAGGTAAAAAATATGGAGAGCCTGAAGGTCATCGCGCGGCTGCGCAACGATTTTTCAACGAAGTTTGGCCTGCCCAGACAGAGCGGGCTCGTGGAAGGCATCCGCGGGACGATCGTGTTTGAAGGGGAGTTTCGCAATCCGGACGCGCTGCGCGGGCTGGAGGGCTATTCGCACATCTGGCTTTTGTGGGGCTTTGATCGGAACAAAAAGGAGGGCTGGAGCGCGACGGTGCGCCCGCCGAGGCTGGGCGGCAACGCGCGCATGGGCGTGTTTGCCACGCGCTCGCCATTTCGGCCCAATCCCATCGGGCTTTCCTGCGTGAAGATCGAGGAGATCGAAAAGACCGAGCAGCACGGCGTGGTGCTGCATGTCTCCGGCGCGGACATGGCCGACGGCACGCCCATCTATGACATTAAGCCGTATCTGCCGCATGTGGACAGCCGCCCGGAGGCCACGGCGGGCTTTGCGGGCGAGGTGGCCGGCTATGCGCTGGAGGTGGAATTCCCGCAGGAGCTGCTCGAACAGATCGAGCCGGAGAAGCGCGAGGCGCTCGTCGGCGCGCTGCGCGGAGACCCGCGCCCCTCCTATCAGAGCGATCCGGAGCGGGTCTACGGCTTCTTTTTCGCCGGGAGGGATATCCGCTTCCGCGTGCGGGAAAATGTGCTGCGGGTGGTGGAGATCGTGCCGCAGGAGCAGAAAAAGGCATAAAAGAAAGGCGCCCCCGCAGAGGATGCGGGGACGCCTGTTGCTTTTTTGCGTGAGCGGGTCATTTTTTCACCCGGCGGAAGACAAAGCGGTCTTGGATCTTGTAGTTGCAGAAGAAGAGGACGACGTCTGCGATGGCCTTGGCCAGCAGATAGGGCATGCCCAGCGCGTAGACCAGCAGGCGCGTGATCTGCACGCTCAGGAAGGCCACGACGGCCACCAGCGCGTAATACTTGACGATGGCGAGTTTGTTGTTCGCGTCGTTTTTGAAGACGAGGTTTTTGTTCAGGAAGAAATTGACCAGCGAGGACACGGCGCGGGCAGTGTAGGTGGGGATGGCCACGCTGGCGGGGAAGAAGCAGCGCAGCAGCGCCGCGAGCAGATAATCCACGCCGAAGGAGGCGACGGACGAGCCGGCATAGGAGGCGAACTGCTTAAAGAGCAGTTTATAGATGCGCAGGCCGTCCTTGATGGGGTTGAAATGGCTCGAGGCGTTGTCGTCGATGTAGATCGTCTCGATGGAGACCTCCTCGATGGCGATCCTCTTGCGCACGGCGAGCACGAGCATGTTCATTTCGTATTCGTAGCGGTCGCCCTCGGTCTGGGCGAAGAGCTCGAGCGTCTGGGGCGGGAGCACGCGCAGGCCCGTCTGCGTGTCGCTGATCCACTTGCCGTTGGTGAGCCAGAAGACAAAGCAGGTGAGCGTGTTGCCGGCCTTGGAGCGGGGCGGCATGAGCTTTTTGTCGCGCGAGCCCAGCAGCAGCGCGTCCGGGCGCTCGGCGATCTTTTCGCAGAGCTTGGCGATGTCCTCGGGCCGGTGCTGTCCGTCGGCGTCGGCAGTGACGACATGGCTGCCGGGAGCGGCCTTTGCAATGTGCTTCAGGCCCGTCTTGAGCGCAGCGCCCTTGCCGCGGTTGACTTCGTGCACGAGCACAGTGGCCCCCTGTTCCCTTGCCTTTGCAAAGAAAGGGCGGAACGGTTCTCCGCCGCCGTCGTCCACGGCGACGATATTGGAAAACCCGGCCGCTTTCAGGTCGTCGATCAGTTTGTTGAACTTCTCGTCCGGCTTGTAGGCAGGGATGAGGATCTGCACAGTTTCGTATGCCATGTTTCCCTCCGGTCAGTCGTTACCTTTGTATATTTTCTTGCGGTATTATAACACGCCGCTGTGAAGTTTGCCACGCGTTTTGCACAGTTTATGTGTCTTTTGCATGCTTTTTGTGATAATAATGCTCCGCCGCGCGGAAAAGATGACCCAGCTTTGTGCGCACGCCTTCCCTGTCGATGAGATAGCTCAGGCCGTGCTCCGCGCCTTCCACAAGGTAGATATCCTTTGGCGGCAGGCAGGCCTTGAAGTTTTCCTCGCTCATATAGGAGGGGACGAAGGTGTCGGCAAGGCCGTGTACGAACAGCACGGGGACCTCTCCCCAACCTGCCGCGCCCTGCTTTGCACTGGCGCGGGAGAGGGAGAAGCCGCCGATGCAGCGCGCCAGCAGCAGCACGATCTGCACGGCGGGGAAGGGGCGCACGTGCAGCATATTGCGCACAACGTGCGTCAGCTCCTCTTTGGGGGTGGTGTAGCCGCAATCGGCAATGACGCCGCTGACGGAGGCGGGCATGGGCTCGCTCCCGGCCATGAGCACGGTGGAAGCGCCCATGGAGATGCCGTCGAGCACGATGGGCAGAGCGCCGCCGAGCCGCTTGTCGAGCGCCTCGGCCCAGCGCCGCACGTCGTGCCGCTCCAGGGCGCCGAAGCTGATATAGCGCCCCTCGCTCAGGCCATGCGCGCGCTGATCGACGACCAGCAGCGAGCTGCCCGCGGCGTAAAACTCGGCCAGCGCGCCGGCGAAATCTCTCTGCGGGCTGCCGTGGTAGCCGTGTACGCAAAGGATGGCGCGCTCGGGCTGCGGATGGGCCAGAAAATAGCCGTGCAGGCGCAGGCCGTCGTGGCTTTCGATCCGGAGATCCTCCCATTTCTGCTGCGCGAACCATTCCTTGCCGCGCTCGATCGCGTCGGAGAATTCGTCGATCGGATTGCCGTCTGTGTGCAGCAGAGAGGGCAGCAGCCTGCCCAGCGGGCCGCCGCCGCGCGCGCAGGCCATCATAAAGAGCAGCACCGCGCCCGTGCAGGAGAGCAGCACGATGACGAGCAGCAAGATCCACATAAACCGATCAGATCCTTTCCGATGTCGAAGGGCAGTTGTTTTGTCAGGGGAAAGTATAACACGGGCGCGGATGCCGGGCAAGCTTGGCAATGGGAACAAATGTGGACAGAATGTGGATAAGTGAAAAAACAGCGCGGCGAGCACTTGCGCACGGCCGCGGATGCGCTATAATAGAGGCATTCGGATCGAAAAACAGGAGGATACACATATGAAAGACGGATTTGTTCGCGTCGCGGCCGGCACTCCCGCCATCCGCACGGCGGACTGCATGGGCAATGCCGAGGCGATCATCGGCCTGATGCGCGAGGCGCAGGAGAAGGACGTGCGGCTGCTGGTGCTGCCGGAAATGTGCGTCACGGGCTATACGGCGGCGGATCTTCTGCTGCACGGCGTGCTGCTGGACGCCGCCGAGCGCGCGCTGGAGAAAATTTTGGAAGCGAGCAGGGGCTCGGAGCTGCTGCTGTGCGTGGGCATGCCCGTACGGCGCGGCGCGGCGCTGTATTCCTGCGCGGTCTTCGTGCAGAGCGGGCGCGTGCTGGGCGCCGTGCCCAAGGCCCGCATCCCGGCGGCCGGGGCTGCGGTCGAGCCGCGCTATTTTGCGCCCGGCCCGGAGCAGGGCGAGGCGCGCCTGTGCGGAGAAACGATCCCCTTCGGCACGAAGCTGCTCTTCGCCTGTGAAGAAATGCCGGAATTTGTCGTGGGCGCGCAGGTCTGCGAGGATTTCTGGCAGAACGCGCAGGCCGGCGTCATGCAGGCTGCGACCATCGTGGCCGTGCCTTCCGCCACAGAGGAGATCGTGGGGCGCTCGGCGCAGCGCAGGCTGCAGCTGCGGGCGGATTCCGCAAAGAACGTGTGCGCGCTGGTGTGCGCGGAGGCGGGGCAGGGCGAATCCACGACGGATCTGGTCTTTGGCGGACACGATCTGATCGCAGAGAACGGCGCGCTGCCGGCCGAATCGAAAAAATATACGACGGGCATCGTCACGGCGGATATCGACTGCGGCTTCCTCGCGCGGGAGCGCCGCAGGCAGGGGCGTTTTGCGCAGGCCGGAGAGGACTGCGTCGTCGTCCCGTTCCATATGCAGCCGATCGCGCTGGAGCTGCAGCGTTGGATCGACCCGGCGCCGTTCATCCCCGCGGATGAGCGGGAGCGTGAGGCGCGCTGCGAGGAGATCTTGGAGATCCAGGCGCAGGGGCTGGCCGCGCGCATCCGGCATATTCATTGCAAAAGCGCCGTGCTGGCGGTGTCCGGCGGGCTGGACAGCACGCTGGCGCTGCTGGTGCTTGTGCGCGCGTTCGATCTGTGCGGCCTGCCGCATAAGAGCATCCTGACGGTCACGATGCCCTGCTTCGGCACGACCGGGCGCACGCGCTCCAACGCGCAGATCATCTCCGAACGCCTGGACACAGATTTCCGCGAGATCCGCATCGAAGCTGCCGTGCGCCAGCATTTCGCCGACATCGGCCACGATATCGACCGGCACGACGTGACATACGAAAACTCGCAGGCGCGCGAGCGCACGCAGATCCTGATGGATCTGGCGAACAAGACCGGCGGCATCGCCGTCGGCACGGGCGACCTGAGCGAGATGGTGCTGGGCTGGGCGACGTACAACGGCGACCATATGTCCATGTACGGGGTCAATGCGGGCGTGCCCAAGACGCTCGTGCGGCATCTGGTGGCTTATGAGGCCGCGCACGCGCAGGACGAGCAGCTCGCCGAAGCGCTGCGCGACATCCTCGCCACGCCCGTCAGCCCGGAACTGCTGCCGCCGGTGGACGGCGAGATCGCCCAGAAGACGGAGGATCTCGTCGGGCCGTATGATCTGCACGATTTCTTTATCTATCACATCCTGCGCAGGGGCGAATCGCCCGAGAAGACCGCGCGGCTGGCGTGCATCGCCTTTGCGGACCGCTACGACGAGCGGACGGTGCGCGGCTGGCTCAAGGTGTTCGCGCGCCGCTTCTTCAGCCAGCAGTTCAAGCGCTCCTGCATGCCGGACGGGCCGAAGATCGGCTCGGTGTCGCTTTCGCCCAGAGGAGACCTGCGCATGGCCTCCGACGCCGTGGGCACGCTCTGGCAGCTGGACTGAAAACCGAACGAAGGAAGCCCCGCGAGAAGAACGGGCTTCATAAAACACGAACAGGGACAGCGATATGCTGTCCCTGTTTCGGTGAAAAGCAATTTTATATGATACGATATGGTGAAACAGTTCGATTCGCCTGAGGTTTGCGCCGCGCCAAAGCCTCCCCTGTGTAAGGGGAGGTGCCCCGCAGGGGCGGAGGGGTTGTCAATCCCTCAGTCAGCTTCGCTGACAGCTCCCTTTACACAAGGGAGCCTTTCCGCAGCCGGTAAATCTAACAAAAATCCGACCTATGATCGAAACCATAGGTCGGATTTAACTGTTTTACAAAGCCTCGCACAAAGAAGCGTTTTCCTTTCGCGGGGCTGTTTTTGCATTTTTTGGGCGACTTCACGCTTCGTAGGTGAAGCTCTCCCACGGGATGTCCACGGGCGCATGGTTGGTGAGGACGTCGTCCACATGCATCAGCAGCGGGAATTCGCTCAGCTCGGCCTTGCCCGCCGCAGCGAGCACGCGCACGGCGCGCGCCACGCGCACCGCCACCACGAGCGATTCGAGCGTCACGCCGTTGAGCTGGGCTCTGGCCTCGTCGATATCCAGCCCGCGGCCGAGCAGGATGCCCACCAGGCGCGTGCGGCCGCCGTACACGGTGACGTAGAGATCGCCCGCGCCGACGCAGAGGTTGTCGAGCGTGTCCGCGCCCTGCAGGCGCAGCAGCTTGGCCATCTCGCGCACGGCCTGTCCGAAGACAGCCGCCTGCGAGTTAAAGTGCAGCTCGCTCTCCAAACCGAACTTTTTCTGGTTTTCGCCGATGGTCAGCGCGACGGCCAGCGCATAGCCGTTTTTGAGCGCGACGGCGCTTTCGACGCCCACGACGTCGGTGGAGAGGGAGATGTGGTAGTAATCGGTGGCCATGATGGCCTTGAGGGCGCGCAGGGTCTCCAGATCTTCGCCGCAGAAGGCGACCTCCGTCTGGTCGTGGGCCACGAGCTCGTAGCTGGTGCACGGACCGCCCACGGCGTTCAGGCGCACGTTTTTGCCCAGCGCCTTCAGCTTTTCCTGCCAAAGGTGCGGATAGGGGACGAGCCGCCCGTCCGGCGTGTCCATCAGGCCCTTGGTGACGGTGAGCACGGGGGTGCCCTCCGGCACGCGCGGCAGTACCACATCGCCGAACCATTCCACGCCAAAGCTGGACACGCCGCCGATGATCAGATCGCAGCCGGCGATGGCCTCGTCCATCTGCTCGACCTGATAATAGCGCACGCCCGCGGGGAAATCGGCGTTGAACTTGGGATGGCGGCCTGTTGCGATGCAGGCGGAGATGATCTCCCTGTCCAGATGGGTGCCCACGAGGCGCACCTCGTGCCCGTTTTCCCGGGCGGGGAAGGCGAGGGCGGAGCCCATCATGCCCGAACCGATGATCGTTACGATGGCCATAGAGAATGCCTCCTTAGAAGACTCGCGGGGCTCACCAGCGGTAGTAGCGGCCGCCGCCAAGGCAGTTGCAGCAGCAGGAGATGGACTGGCAGAGCAGATAATAGGTGCAGCAGTTGCCGCCCATGCAGGGCATACAGGGCATGCAGTGGATGCCGCCGAAATCGGCGCTCTGCTGGCTGTAGCCGCCCGAGGCGTATTCCATCCGGTTGAGGAAGTCGACATAAGCGGCGTTGGTGGGCTCCATGTTCACGGCCTGCTGCGCATAGTCCAGCGCGGCCACGCGGTTGCCCATGCCGGCCATGGCCTGCGCCGCGCAGTAGTACCATTCGCCGTTGCGGGTGGGAATGGAATTGAGCGCGT
>JAUMYC010000137.1 GCA_030528845.1 Eubacteriales bacterium | reverse complement strand
GGCGGGCTTCCACACCACGAAGAGCGAATTTGTGAACGCGCCGCTGATCGACGAACTGCCCATGGCGGTGGAATGCCGCCTCATGAGCTACGACGAACAGACCTGCAGGCTCGTCGGCGAGATCGTGAATGTCTCGGCGGACGAAAGTGTGCTGGGGGAAAACGGTAAGGTGGACGTGGCAAAGCTGCGGCCGATCACTTTCGATCCTATGAACAGCGCTTATTGTGTCATCGGCGAGCGGGTCGGCAGCGCGTTCAAGGACGGCCTGCAAATCAAGTAAGCGATACGAACGAAGCGACGGCAAAGCCCGGCTGCGCGAAAGCGCAGGCCGGGCTTTCATGTTGGATGTATGGGGCGCGCACGGCGGGGGTGCAGGGGGCGGAGCCCCCTGCCGGGGGAGGTCCGGAGGGGGTGTCCCCCTCCGGGTTGCGAACGGGGCGAAGCTCCGTTCGCCAAAAAGGGCTCAATCGAGATCCTTGATGGCTTTCACGCGCTGATAGAATTCTCTCTGCAGGCGCGGGGCGGCGCTGTCGGCCTTGACGGTGCGGATGACGTCGACCAGATCCTGCGCGGCGGCGCTGAGGGCGGCTTCGCCCTTTTCCTGCGTGGCGGCGGAGGGGCGGCCGGTCACGTTTTCGGGATACATGCCGTACCACCACAGGCCGGTATGGATGCCCTTGTCGCGCAGGGGCTTGAGGTCGGTCAGCGGCTCGATGGGCTCGGGGAAGGGCTGGCAGTCCATTTTGACCGTGCCGGGGGCAGCGGCCATGGCCATGCTGGTCTCGCCCTCGTCCGCGTGGCCTCCGCCGGGCTTTTCCCAGATGTCGAGCGCCCGGAAATGGGGCCCGCCGACGACGAAGGCGATATAGAGGGTGTAATCCACCTCGCGGTCGAGCTGGGACATGGCAAAATACTCCAGAAAATGCCGGTTGCCGCCGTGGCCGTTCACGATGAGGATCTTCTTAAAGCCGTTCTGCGCGATCTGGTCGAGCAGAGTTTCCAGCATTTTGAGCAGCAGCTCGGTGGGGAAGTTGATCGTGCCGGCGAAGCAGGCGGCTTCGTGCACCTGTCCGAACCAATAGGGCGGGAAGACCACGCAGGGCTCCTGCGCGGCGGCACGGCAGGCTACGTCGTGTGCCACAAGGGCGTCGGTGCCGTAGGGCATGTGCTCGCCGTGCCGTTCCAGCGAGCCGATGGGCAGCAGGCAGACCTGCTCCTCCTTGGCGAGTGTTTTGAAATCGGCGGGGGTGAGGTATTCCCAGCGGATCTGCATAGCGTTCGCTCCTTTCGCAGTGGGGGTGGTTTATTCGGCGAGGAGGCCGTTTTCGTACAGATAGCGGATGATGCCGGTGGACCAGGCGTGGCAGAGGGAATGGCGCAGGCCGATATAACAGAAGTCGCCGTAGTCGCCGTGCAGGTCCTTTTCGCCTTCCTTGGGCAGCTCGTCGATGCGGCCGGAGCCCTCGAGCCAGCTCAGATGGAAATCCTCCCAGAAGGTGGTCGCTCCGCGGGAGAGCATGCCCATATAGTATTCCTTGAGGATGGCGGTGGCCTTCTCCGCGCCGAAATAGCGGGCGTAGGCGGTGAGGATGTAATAGGACATGAAGGTGGAGAGGCCGTTTGCGCCCTGCGCCTGCATCAGCTCGATATCGCACGGGTCCAGCTCGCCCGTGGCGAAGTATTTGAGGCCGGCCACGGCCATGGAATGCGTGACGATGATGGGCGTGAGCAGCAGGCGCCGCTCGAGCTCGCGCGCCTCGTCGGCTCCGGGCAGGCCGAGTTCTTCAAAGAGCTTGGCGGCCTTTTTGGCCATGGCGAGCACGACGGCATGGAACCCGGCGGGTTCGTCGGGTTGGCCGTGGGTGGGCCAGTCCACAAGGCCGTAGGTGGTGATCTCGCCGTCCTCCTTGATATAAGAAAGGAAGCGGCGGATGAGCGAGAGGGCGTAGGCGGCGTTTTCGCGCACGAGGTCTTCGCAGCCGGTCATGCGGTAATAATCGGCCAGCACGACGAGCCACCACGCGGAATAGGTGGCGATGGTGCACATCCACTCGTCCTCGGGTGTGGTATCGCGCAGGAAGCGGATGGACGCGTCCATCATGGGCGTGCGGCCGTAGAGGGTGGTCAGCGCGAGCATTTCCGGGTGCATGTCGCCGATCCAGACCAGCCGGTCGCGCTTGATGCCGTCCCAGACATAATCGCCGGCGGCGCACAGGTCTATGGTGCGCTTGGCCGTGGCGAAGATGGCGGCGAGCTGCGCATCGGGCCCGGCATAGGAGACGAGCGGCTTTGCGCCGATGGTCATGCCGTCTGCGACGATGGCAAGGATCGAGACCTCGCATTCGGGATCCGGAAAATCGATGCGCGCAAAGCGGAAGCCGGACTGGCCGAAGGTGAGGTCGGACATGGCGACGAGCTCGGCGGTGAGATCGCGCGGGCTGTGGTCGTTGGTGGCGTTTTTTTCGCCCAGCTCCGCGCAGCATTCGCTGACGGATTCGCCGAGGCGGATGTGCACGGGCAGAGTGGGCAGGGCGGCCTTGTTTTTGTGGATGGCGTTGGGAGAGGAGAGCGCGCGCGTGACGATGCGCAGGCCCGCGCGGGCTTCCATGCCGAAATCGAGCACGAGGGCGGCCTTGCCCCGCACGGTGAGATAGGGGCGGGTGTAGTTGGAGAGGGTGGACTGCAGCGGCGCGGGCGTGCACAGATGCTGCGCGCCTTCGACGTTTCCTTCGCTGAGCACGACGCGGACGGGGAAGAGGATCTCTCGCTGGAGCATATCGTTTTCATCGCCTTTCGGGGTTTCTTTGTCACAAGCATACCACAAGACGGCGCGCTTGTCAGCAGGCGCGGGCGCGAATATTCCCGTGCAAACGTTCGGCTTTGTACGGAATTGATAACACGCCGCACTATTGTGTTTTTACACGCTTGCCTGTATACTAATCTTGTTTCCGGTACTTTCGTACGTTGATAGGAGTGGATTTTTAAAATGGAAAATCTCAAGCTCGTGTATACCGGCAAGACCAAGAACGTGTATGCTCTGGACAACGGCAATTACCTGCTCAAGTTCAAGGACGACTGCACCGGCAAGGACGGCGTGTTTGATCCCGGCGAGAACAGCGTCGGCCTGACCATCGAAGGCGTGGGCGACGTGAACCTGCGCATGTCCATCTATTTCTTCGAGAAGATCAACGCCGCCGGCATCGCCACCCACTATGTAAACGCCGACCTGAACGAGACCACCATGGAAGTCGTGCCCTGCGCGCCCTTCGGCAAGGGTCTGGAAGTCATCTGCCGCCACAAGGCCGTGGGCTCCTTCTATCGCCGCTATAAGGATTATGTCGAAGAGGGCGCGGATCTGCCGGCCTATGTCGAGATGACCTTCAAAAACGACGAGCTGGGCGATCCGCTGGTCACCAAGGACGGCCTGACCGCTCTGGGCGTGATGACCGACGCACAGTATGACACCATGAAGGAAATGACCCAGAAGATCACCCAGATCGTGGCGGATGATCTCCAGGAAAAGGGCATGATCCTGTACGATATCAAGTTTGAATACGGCTACGACAAGGACGGCAACGTGCTGCTGATCGACGAGATCGCCTCCGGCAACATGCGCGTGTACAAGGACGGCCAGTACATCGACCCGATGACCCTGTCCAAGCTGTTCTTCGCCTGAGAGAGAAGACAATAAGAAAAACAAGCCCTCCGGGAGCGATATGCTTCCGGAGGGCTTTTGTGCTGCCCGTCAGGGCTGTTTTTCGTAAAAATAGAGGACGCCGGAGCGCCGGGGGAGCGCGAAATCCACGCCGCCGGTCAGGTCGCGCCCGCTCAGGCGCAGCTGCACGCCGCTTTCGGCGTTGGTGAGCAGATAGACGGCGTCGGGCTCGAGCATGCGCATGCGCAGGCAGTAAAGGGGCTGCGCGCAGCCGTTGTTGCGCAGCACATGCACAAAGCCGCTCTGCGCGGCCGGGTCGTGAAACTGCATGGCGTAGTAGTCCTCGCGCGAGGCGCGGCATTCGCTCAGCGGGTAATAGTCGCAATCGAGCATGCGCTGCGCGGCCCTGCGCCAGATGGGCTGCATCTCGCGCGCGAGGGCGAAGTCCTCCTCGCAGGCGTCCCATTCGAGCATGTCCGTGAGCGCGGGGGCGAGCGCCGCGTAATAGGAGAAGCGATCCTGCGGCTTGCCGGAGGAGCCGTATTCGCCGGTGACGGGGTCGTCCCAGTTCATGTTGTGGGCGCGGAAATAGGGGATCCATTCGAACATGAGCCGGTGCTGGAGCTGCTTGACGGGGTGGTTGCCGTAGCCCACGTCGGTGTAATGCAGCGGCACGGCGCGGCGCATGGTCTCCAGATCGTTGCGGCGGCCGCCGGAGGCGCAGGAGTCGATCCACAGGCCGGGGTTGCGCTCGAGCAGGCTGTCCCAATAGCGCAGGTAGCCCTGCACATGCCGGTTTTCGACTGCGCCGATGCGATCCTCTCCTTCGGCCTGCTCCCAATAGGGCTTGGGGTCGAAATTGAAATCCTGCCGGTAGACGCGCACGCCGGAGCGCTTGATCAGGCCGTCCACGAGCTCGATGAGATGGTCGCAGGCCTGCGCGTTGCCGAGGTCCAGCAGCATGTTCTCCGCCTCGCCGCCCTCGGGCAGCGCGCGGTGCAGGAGCCATTGCGGGTGTTCCCGGGCGAGGTCCGTATCGGGCCGCACGCGCTCCGGCTCGAACCAGAGCAGCAGCTGCACGCCCTCCTGCGCACATTTTTCGCCGATGGGCGCAAGCCCGCGCGGGAAGCGCGCCTCGTCCACGCGCCATGTGCCCGTGCGCGGCCATTCATAGGCGCAGGGATACCAGCCCGCGTCGATCCACCAGACGTCCGGTCTGACGCCCCGGGAGAGATAGGCCTGCAGGCCGCGCAGCTGGTTTTCCTCGCTCGCGCCGGTGAACTCGGGCTTGCCCTCCGCGCCGAAGACGTGCATGCAGCACTTCGGCGGCAGGGGCCTGCCGTTTTCGCGCGGCAGGATGTGGTCGAGATACCACCTGCGCCAGAGGTTTCGGCCGCGCTCCTCGCCGCCCCGATAGGCCACGAGGCTCACGCGCGGCGTGCGCATGCTCTCGCCCGGCTGCAGGCGCATGCGGCAGCGCTTCTGGCCGATGCGCAGGCGCACGTCCTTCTTTTCCGGGATGACGTCCGCCTGCCAGACGGCGGGCCAGCCCACGGCTACGTTCACGCCCCATTGCTCGCCCTGCAGGCGAAAATAGGGGAAGGCGCCGTTGCAGGGGGTGCCGTCGCGCGGGGAAAGGGAGAGCGCGCCCTCAAGCGGCTCCGTCCACTGGGCAAAGCCGTCCGCGCGCAGGGTGTCGCCGTTGGAGCGGGTCAGCCTCGCGCCCGGCAGGGGCAGGAGCAGATCGAGCGATTTAAAATCGGAAACGAGTTCGCCGGGCGTCTTGCCCTCGTTGGAGAAAAAAGCGATGATCTCTGCGGCGGGATAATCCTGATATTCGGTGATCTCCACGCGCACCTGCAGCCCGCCCCTGTGCCGCCCGACGACGACGGTGCGCCGCATGCGGCTGTCGAGCGTCTGCGTCTGCACGACGGGATGAAAGGAAGCGGGCAGGCCGCGGTACGCGGTCTTTGAGCAGGTGAAGGAAACGGGCAGCTCTTCGGGAGTGCGGAAGTTCGGGAGGACAGAGCGCAGGGAGAGGTCTTCCGGGCTGACGATGCTGTTCATTATGGCGGTTCCTCGCTTTGGAATGTGTTCTTGCGGGGGCCTGTGCGGCGGAAGTCCCCGGCGAAGGATCGGCCGGGGGCTTCCGTTTCGTTGCGGGGGTTAGCGGATATCCCAGACGCTGCGCACGCGGAAGACCTTGCCTTCGCCGCGCAGGATGCGCACGGTGCGGCTCTGCGCGTTGAGGTCGAAGTAGTTGTCCTCGAGCAGCACGTCGCCGTCCTCGCAGACGATCTCCACATTGCGCGCGTAGGCGCCGGCGGAGACGGTCAGGCAGCCGTCGCCCGCGCTGACGCTCAGCTGCGGATCGATGAAGCGGAAATGCTTGGGCGCGCAGAAGAGCACGCTGCCCTGCGAGACGAGCTCGCCTTCGCTCCAGAGCTCAAAGGAGGCGTAATCCGCGAAGAGATCCGCCTGCGGGAATTCGACCTTGTCCAGCCAGAGGGCGCTCTGCGCGGGCACGACCACGGCCTGCTCGCCGCTTTGCAGCACTTCGCCCGTGTTCCTGCGCAGGGCCCATTTCACCTCGCCGCGCACCTCGCGCATCGTCTCGTTGGAGACGTTCAGGCGGATGGACTTTTCCACCTTGGCGATGGGCAGCTCGGAATTGGCGTTGGTGCGCTGGGTGAGGGTGCCTTCCTCCTGACAGGAGAGCAGCACCGGCGCGAAGAAGCGCTTGGCGGCATAGTGCAGCGCCTTCCAGCGGCCGAAATAATCGACGGACGACCAGGAGGCCACGGGCCAGCAGTCGTTGAGCTGCCAGTAGATCGCGCCCATGCAGCGGCCGCGGTTGCGCCGCCAGTGCTCCACGCCGTAGCGGATGGCGTCGGCCTGCAACAGCTGCGAGCAGTACAGCAGGTTGTCGAACGAAGAGGGGTATTTGTAGGTCTGCGCCAGATAAGCCAGGATATTGCCGTTGGCAGCCTTGTTGCGCTGGTGATACTCCATCACGCGGGAGAACACATTGCGGTCGCCCGGCTCGGTGAAGGCCTCCACGGTTTTCAGGCACGGGAAGGACTGGAAGCCAAACTCCGACGCATAGCGGAAGAAGAACTTGCGGTAGTCGGTGAAGGGCTTCTTGCCGTGCCACACTTCCCAATAGTGCACATCGCCGCGGTTTTCGGCGTTGGGATCATCAAACGGAAGCAGCTCGTGAAAGCCATGCAGGAGCA
>JAUMYC010000409.1 GCA_030528845.1 Eubacteriales bacterium | reverse complement strand
GAATGTCGGCGCTGAGCTGTGGCACATGAACGCCTTCGAAGGCCTGTTCGGTCTTGGCGGCGTGACCTGGCCGTGCGAGCCGGGCACCGGTTCCTGCGCGTGGCTGTCCGTCCTGACGCTCGACGCGCTCAACACCGGCGCGGCGATTCTCGTGGGCACCGACGGCCATCGCTTCCTCAACGAGTCTGAGGTTGTCCGTCACGGCCATCTGTACGAGAACGGCGTGTGGGAGAACCCGTCCTTCTCTGAGCACACCTGGTACATCTTCGACGAGACCCAGAAGGCGCTCATCGAGGAAAATGGCCTGATTCCGCAGGAAGAGTGGGCGAGCGTGAAGGCGTTTGACACCGTTGAGGCCATGGCCGCTGAGCTCGGCTGCAAGGATCTCGCTGAGACGATCGAGAACTTCAACGCCTTTGCCGCCAACGGCAAGGACTATACCTGCGGCCGCGCGGCGGAGCATATGCGCGCGTTCGACGGCAAGAAGTACTACGCGAAGTACGTCTATCAGGGCCTGCTCAATACGCAGGGCGGCCCCAAGCGCAATGTGAACGCCGAGATTCTGGATACCCAGGGCAATGCGATCCCGCACCTGTACTCCGCCGGCGAGATGGGCGGCATCACGGCCTGCATGTATCAGGGCGGCACCAACGTCGCCGAGTGCATCATCTTTGGCGAGATCGCCGGCAAGAACGCCGCCGCCGCCAAGGAAGCGCTGCCGGTCTACGCTGCCGCCGCGAAGGTGGAGAGCAAGCCGCTGACGCTGGGCATGGAGAACGACATGACCGCCGAGAAGACCTACGAGGCCGGCGATGGCCAGTACGTGGGCGTGGGCAAGGGCCTGATGGGCGACGTCGTCGTGCGCGTGACGATGGCGGACGGTGCGATTGCGGCCGTGGAAGTCATCGAGCAGAACGAGACTGCGACCATCGCCGGTCCGGCGCTTGAGACCATCCCGAATCAGTTCATCGGCATGAAGACCGCCGAGGAAGTCGACGCGATCGACGCCGTTTCCGGCGCGACCGTGACCTCCGGTGCGCTCAAGGAAGCCGTGAAGAACGCGCTGGCGCAGGTGAAGTAATCTCTGCTCCCATAAGACATAACGCATAGAAAAAGCGCTCCGCTTTCAGGCATAGCCTGACTGCGGAGCGCTTTGGCGTATAGAATAAACAGGAATCTTATCGCCTTTTGATTCTGGGCTGCGTCAGCGTGCGGAAGAGCACGGACGTGACGGCCGAACCGACGGCGATCACCGCGACGATCTGCACGGCCTTGAGACCGTAGGCGGCGATGGCCGGGCCGTTGTTTTCCACCATCGCCAGCATCATGCAGTAGAACGTATAGCCGGGCACGAGCGGCACCAGCGCCGTGAGCAGGAAGATGGTGGAGGGCATGCGCATGCGCCGCGCGGCCAGCTCGCAGATGACGGAGATGACGACGGTGGCGACGAAGTAGCTGGCAATCTCGCCGATGGGGGAGAGCTGATGGAGCGCAGCGTAGATGACATAGCCCAGCACGGCGGTCAGCGACGCGGGAAGGATGGTATTCCCCGGCGCATTGAGCATGAGCGCATAGCCGATCGTGCCGGCGAATGCGCCGATGGACTGAAGCGCAATGGATTCGATGACAGCAAGCGTCACAGCAGCACACCTCCCAGCAGCGTGATGGT
>JAUMYC010000408.1 GCA_030528845.1 Eubacteriales bacterium | reverse complement strand
AGGCGGTCGCTGCTAATGGTCATCTCCTCGCGGAGCTCAAAGCGGGCTTTGACGCCGCCGTTTGCCTTCATGCGCGCGATGATCTCGTCGAGATCGCGGCTGCGGTGCGGCGCGGGGTCGATCGCGCGGGCTTCGTATTCCGGACGCGTCTTGAGCAGGTTGCTGATGCAGTTCGCGCGGAAATACACGACGCCGTCGATATAGCGCCAGTCAAGCGTGCCGTCGTCAAGCAGCGCGTCGATCTCCTCGTCCTTAAAATCCTTCACCTTCGCCTGAAGCTTTGCAAGGATCTCCTCCCGCGTGTAGGGATAGTAAAGCGGGGTCAGGGCGGCGATATGCTGCTGGAAGCGCAGGCGCTCGTGCAGGCATTTAGGCGTGCGCGGATCGGCGATACGCGACTGGATCACGCGGTTCATGCGCTCAAAATCGCCCGCCTCAAACAGCCGACGGACGTCCGGCGGCAGGGGGTAGCTTAAATACGTCAGATCGCTGAGCATAGAATCCCTCCCGGCTGATGAATCAATATACACACAGGGTACATATTTTTGCCGGATATGTCAATATCAAACGCAAAATTATGAATCGGTATGCATCAGCGCATCGTCAGCGAGGACGGCAGGCGGCGCGCGGCGGCGAGCACAAAGCGGCCGATGACCATGCAGCTGACGGCTTCGCCCGCGGCGACAAAGAGCATGCACAGCGCAAGGGGCATGGCGGGCGCGTAGGCAAAATGCACGACGCAGCCCACGATTACGCCGTTAAAGAGCACGGGCATCGCGGAGGCGGCGAGCGGCTTATCGCGCAGGCGGCGCGTGCATGCGGCGGCAAGCAGCGTGGCGAGCGTGCCAAAGACGATATCCAGAATCGAGCAGCCGCCCAGAATATTGGCGATCAGGCAGCCGACGGCCAGCGCGGGCACGGCCTCCGGCAGGATGATCGGCAGGACGCAGAGCGATTCTGCCAGACGGATCTGGACCTCGCCGTAGCTGATGGGCGCAAAGAGCAGCGTCATGGCGGCGTAGAGCGCGGCGATCAGCGCGGCGCGGGTCAGGGTGCGGGTTTGCATGGTTTCCTCCGTTCCGGGTTGCGCGGCTTGCGGGCAACAAAAAAAGCCCGAAGGCCGCAAAGAAGAAACCGCTCCCGGTTCCTTCGGCCCATAGTTTTGTTTAAGGACTGGATGGTTTCGAACAGTCCATGAAATTGTGAGCCCATTATAGCAGAGGAACGCGCAAAAAGCAACCGTGCGGGATTGACGAACGCGCGCGTACGGCGTATGATAGGAGAAGAAAGAAATTCACGCATGAACGTTCAGACGTGAATAAATTGAAAGTAGAGGACAGCCTATGACGCTGCTGGAATACCGCATCTTTCATACCGTCATCGAGCAGGGCAGCTTTGCGCGCGCGGCGCAGGTGCTCCATCTCACGCCCAGCGCCATCAGCCATGCCGTCAGTTCCATGGAGGAATCCTGCGGCTTTGCGCTCTTTGTGCGCGGCAAGGGCGGCGTATCCCTGACGCGCAGCGGCGAGGTGCTCTATCCCGTGATCCGTCAGGTATTAAACGCCGACGAGGCGCTCTCCCAGACGGTCGACGAGCTCAAGGGCGTGCAGCGCGGCACGGTCAAGATCGGCGCGTTCAACAGCGTCTGCATGACGTGGCTGCCGCAGATCG